>CAZZKI010000033.1:1545-9060 GCA_964654785.1 uncultured Solirubrobacteraceae bacterium | reverse complement strand
TCGAGTTGCGCGCCACTGACCTGGAGCTTTCTCTGAGACTTCCTCTTGACGGGGAAGTGATCTCCGACGGAGAAGTAGTTCTACCGGCAAGGCTGTTCACCGATGTTGTTAGGTCGCTTCCGGGTGGCGAAGTCACGCTCACCGCTCGAGCTGCGGAACAAGACGTCGAAATCGTCGCCGGCTCAGCAACGTTTGACCTAAAGACTCTCCGTGCCGAGGACTTCCCCACACTTCCTGATCCTTCAGGCGACTCGGAGGTGACGCTCTCAGCAGAGATTCTTGATTCAACTATTCGTCGCGTCGAGCGCGCTGCAAGTTCCGATCCGTCAAGGCCCGTTTTGACAGGGGTTCTAGTTCAAGCTGAGGGAACAACCTTGCGGATGGTTGCCACTGACTCGTACCGGCTCAGTTTGAAAGAAACGACTCTGGAAGAGCCACTCGCCAGCTCCTTTGAAGCCAATGTTCCAGCCAGGGCCCTTCAGGAAGCGGTTCGCCTCGCGAAGGGTGGGAAGGCTGAGAGTGAAGAGGAAGGGTCTGCAAAGGGTTCCGTCAGGATCGCAATGCAGGACAACCAGATCGTTTTCGACCTGGACGGAACCGTCCTCGCTTCGCGGCTAATTGACGGACAGTTCCCCAAATACAAGGAACTGATTCCAGACAGCTTTGATCACGAAGTAAAGATCGCCAGCGCGGAGCTCGCCGATGTAGTGCGCCGCATCAGCCTTCTCGCTCAGCGGAACAAGCCCCTCACACTTAGCTTCGAGAAGGGCTCACTCACAATCAGTGCAGAGACCCCTGACATCGGCGAGGCTCGTGAATCACTCCCGGTTCCATTCGACGGCGAGCCACTCGAGATCGGATTCAACCCCGAGTATCTTCGCGACGGAATCGACAGCGCCGGCGGCGACGATGTCGTGTTCAAACTTCTGAGCCCTAACCGACCAGGCCTGATTGAAGCTGGTGGTGACGGTGGGTTCTTCTACCTGATCATGCCGATCAGGCTCGGTAACTGACCTACACGGAGTAGAGGTGCGGATCCGCAAGTTGGATCTGCGTGACTTTAGGAGTCACGAACGCGAGTCACTTGACATCGGCGATTCGTTGACTGTTATCGCGGGCCCTAACGGAAGCGGTAAAACCAATTTCCTGGAGGCACTTCACTTTGGTCTCACGGGTCGTTCCTGCCGCACAGCAATGGACCGTCAGGTGATTCGGTGGGACGCGAGCACAGCCTTCGTTGAGGTGGCTTGGGAGCACGAAGGAATTAGCCACTCGCTCAAGACCGCTCTCGACAGGTCAGGGGAGAAGCGCATCCGTCTTGACGACTCAAGTCTCGAGCAGGCACTCCCTTCAACCAATCGACCGCCTGTGGTCGTCTTTCTCCCGGATCGTCTGAGCTTGATCACCGGCGCTCCAGGTGAACGTCGCAAACACTTCGACAAGGTCCAAATGGAGCTCGAGCCCGGCTTTGGCCAACTAAGGACTCAGTACAACGAAGCGTTGGTACAACGGAATGCGTTACTGGGGAGAATCAGAGCCACGGGGGAGTCTCCCGATTCCCTTTCCGCTTGGGACAGCCGGCTAGCTCAAATAGGCGCTCAGATTGTTAAGTCCAGGGACTCTCTGACTGCCGCGATTAATCAGGACCTCCCTGAGTTGGCTTCGAGTCTTGGTCTCGCCGGAACAGCGGAGCTTCGCCATCGATCAGCCGCCACCGCGGACGTGGCCGAATACTTGACCGAATTGGAAGGGAAGACTCCCAGTGATGTTGAGCGTGGGTTCACTTCCTATGGTCCTCACCGAGCCGACTTCGTCTTCTGGCGTGAAGGCCACGACCTCAAGACAGCTGGGTCGCAAGGGGAAAAGCGAATCACTCTCCTTTCCCTCCTCCTGGTTGAGCGGAACTTGCTGCGCGAGCGCATTGGGACTACTCCAGTGCTATTGCTTGACGATGTGATGAGCGAACTCGATGCCAACAGGAGACAACTGCTTGTCAACTTGGTAGCCGAGGGAGGACAGTGCGTAATAACTGCTACCGAGTTTGAACATGTTCCGACGTCAGGATTGGATGGCGTCATCACGATTCCGGTGGGTGATAAATGAGGCGCGGTAGAGAAAGGCACCTGGGCGCAGCGTTCCAGCGCATGGCCGAGTCAATCGCTCCCAGTGACCCCCTCACCACACTCACAGTTGCCTGGCCGACTGTCGTAGGTGAAGCGATTGCGAAACACACCCGGCCATCTGCAATCAAAGGTTCTGAGCTCTTGGTGGAGTGTGATTCGAGCGTTTACGCCCAAGAATTGGAGCTTCTCTCCCGCAAGGTTTTGAAGGGAGTTGCTGAGTGCATTGACGGCCCAACCCCGACTTCCCTCAAATGCGTGTTGCGGAAGACCCGCTAACACCGAAAAAAGCCCTAAAAATCAAGCGATTTTAGGGTTCAAGGCCCTTAGTTCCGGGGGTGCTGTGTGCTACTGTTAAGAGGCTTCCAGGAGGGGGTGTTGACCGGCCAATTTGCCGCCGTCGGTTCGGCTCCCTAGGACTCCTGCGGGCACATCACACAATGGCTGAAAAGAAGAAAGAAGCTGCCGAGAGCAGCTACGACGCACAGGACATCACCGTCCTCGAAGGCCTGTCCGCCGTTCGCAAGCGGCCGGGTATGTACATCGGTTCAACCGGTATTCGAGGGCTTCATCACCTCGTCTACGAGGTCGTGGACAACTCGGTCGACGAAGCTCTCGCTGGCCACTGCAAATCAGTCAACGTCACCATTCACGCCGACCTCTCAGTAACTGTCGTGGACGACGGCCGTGGAATCCCGGTCTCAATGCACAAGACTGAGAAGAAGCCAGCTGTTGAGGTCGTGCTCACCGTTCTCCACGCGGGCGGAAAGTTCGGTGACGGCGGTGGCTACAAGGTCTCAGGCGGCCTCCACGGTGTCGGCGTTTCAGTCGTCAACGCACTCTCGGAGAAGCTTCGGGTCGAGGTCAAGCGTGACGGATTCACCTGGTCTCAGGACTACATGCGCGGCGACCCACAGAACGAGCTCAAGAAGGGTGACGCAACAGAGGAGAGCGGAACTACGATCACCTTCCTTCCCGACACTGAGATCTTCGAGACGTCTGAGTTCGAGTTCACCACCCTTGAAGAGCGACTTCGGGAAACAGCCTTCCTTACGCGTGGCCTGAAGATCTCGCTCACTGACGAGCGTGAGCACGACGAACAAGGCAATCCGCGTCGAGTGGACTTTGAGTACGAGGGCGGAATTGAAGACTTCGTTCGCTACGTCAACGAAGGACGCGACACAATCCACAAGAAGGTTGCGGGGTTCTCGGCTGAAAGCGACGAAGGAGCCGTTGAGGTCGCGATGCAGTGGAACACGACTTATCAGGAGGCAACCTTCTCCTTCGCCAACAACATCAATACGCACGAGGGCGGGACTCACATGTCGGGTTTCCGGTCTGCCCTCACAAGAACTCTCAATAAGTACGCCCGCGATAAGGCTCTGTTGAAGGAGAAGGACGACAACCTTTCCGGTGACGATGTCCGAGAAGGCCTCACAGCAGTCATCTCCGTGAAGCTTGGCGAGCCTCAGTTCGAAGGCCAGACCAAGACCAAACTAGGCAACCCAGGAATGCAGGGCTTCGTTGAGCAAGTCGTCAACCAAGGTCTTGCCGAGTTTCTGGAGGAACACCCATCAGAGGCCAAGGCCATCATCAACAAGGCAATCTCAGCCAGCCGCGCTCGAGAGGCTGCACGTAAGGCGCGTGACCTCACTCGACGCAAGTCAGCACTTGAATCAGGCACGCTCCCTGGCAAGTTGGCCGACTGCGCCGTCAAGGACCCATCCCTTGCAGAGATATTCATCGTTGAGGGTGACTCAGCTGGCGGTTCAGCCGTGACTGCCCGTGACCGTCACACCCAAGCAATCCTTCCTCTCCGCGGCAAGATCCTTAATGTCGAGAAGAGCCGCATCGACAAGATCCTTCAGAACGATGCGATCCAATCTTTGATCACCGCGATCGGAACTGGTGTCGGAGAAGAGTTCGACATCGAGAAGGCGCGGTACCACAAGATCGTCCTCATGACAGACGCGGATGTGGACGGTGCTCACATCCGAACACTCGCGCTCACACTTCTGTTCCGCCAGATGCCTGAGCTGATCGAGAACGGCTATGTCTACATCGCGAAGCCTCCTCTTTACAAGCTGAAGACCGGCAAGAAGGAGCGCTACATCGAGAAGGAGGGCGAACTCGAAGAAGTACTCCTCCAAGACAAGTATGAGAAGTTCGAGATCACCGATGCTGCTGGCAAGAAGACCAAGCTCACTGAGAACCGTTGGGAGCAGCTCGGCAAGAACCTCCGTGATCACGACGGCTGGTCGAGCCGCCTTCGCGCCGAGCATGGAGCGGATCTCCACGAGTTGATGATGACCACGCACATCGTCAGCGAGGGAGTCAAGGACGTAAAGGGTCTGACGAAGCTCTCCAAGGAGAAGGCGACCGACGAGCAAACTTGGGAAATCGAATTTGTGTCGGAGGACCCGGTTGGTGTAGAGGTCAAGGTCACGGAGCGGTCCAGTGGACTTGTCCGAACCCATCGCGTCGCATCAGGAATTTTCGAAGCAGTCGAGTACCGCAAGTTGGTGGAGGCGCAGGCAAAGCTCGTCTCGCTTGTAGGTGTAGGCCCCTTCCAAGTCACCCTGGGTGAAAACGAGGATGAGGCCAGGACTTACGCAGAGCTCCGCGAAACGATCATGTCGCTCGCTCAGAAGGGCAGCGAGCTTTCACGATTCAAGGGCTTGGGCGAGATGAACCCCGAGCAACTTCGTGAAACGACAATGGACCCAGAAAGCCGGACCCTCATGCAGGTCAAGATCACAGATGAAGTCGAGGCAAAGCGCCTCTTTTCAACTCTGATGGGTGACCTCGTCGAGCCGCGCCGAGACTTCATTGAGACACACGCCCGCGAAGTAGCCAACCTGGACGTCTAAGGGGAACCGGAATGGGTGTTGATCAACTAGGAGGGGGGAATGTCGAGCTTCAAACAATTGAAGATGAGATGCGTTCCTCCTATCTCGACTACGCGATGTCAGTCATCGTTGGTCGAGCCCTTCCTGATGTTCGCGATGGCCTGAAGCCAGTTCACCGCAGAGTCATTTATGTCATGAACGAACTCGGCCTTCAGCCGAATCGTCGCTACGTCAAGTGCGCCCAGATTGTCGGCGAAGTAATGGGTAAGTACCACCCACACGGCGACAGCGCGATCTACGACACTCTCGTCCGTCTCGCCCAGGACTTCTCCATGCGCCATCCGCTTGTGGATGGCCAAGGTAACTTCGGCAACGTTGATGGCTACTCCGCAGCTGCCATGCGTTACACCGAGGCTCGCCTCGACCGACTGGCTACCGAGCTACTTCGCGACCTCGATGCCGACACTGTTGATTTTTCGGCCACCTACGACTCATCGCGGCAAGAGCCGACTGTGCTCCCAGCGCGTTTCCCGAACCTGCTCGTTAACGGCTCGTCGGGAATCGCCGTCGGAATGGCGACAAACATCCCGCCACATAACCTCGGCGAAGTGATCAACGCGACCATCGCGTACATCGATGACAGGGACATCACAACTGACGGTCTCCTCGAGCACATTCAGGGTCCGGATTTCCCGACTGCTGGCACGATCATGGGTGTCAACGGGATCCGTGACGCTTACGAGACGGGCAGAGGCCGAGTGCGGGTTCGCGCCAAGGCCGGTTTTGAGCCGATTGGTTCGGGCCGAGAAGCCATCATCGTTACCGAGCTTCCGTACCAAGTTCGTAAGGGCGGTGACGGCGGCCTGATCGTCAAGATCGCCGAGCTCGTTCAAGAGAAGAAGATCACCGAGATCAGCGATGTCCGTGACGAGTCAGACCGCACAGGTATGCGGATCGTGATCGAGCTCAAGCGCGACGCCAACTCCGAGGTAGTTCTCAACAAGCTCTACAAGCACACGCAGATGCAATCGACGTTCGGCATCAACATGGTGGCCCTCGTCGACGGTGTTCCAAAGACTCTGCCGCTGAAGGAAATGCTCGTCCACTATGTGGACCACCAGCGCGAAGTAATCGTTCGCCGGACCAAGTTTGAGCTTCGTCAGAAGGAGGCCCGCGCACACATTTTGGAAGGCCTCCTGATTGCTCTTGACCAGCTTGATGACGTAATTGAGCTCATCAGAGGATCAAAGGATCCTGATATCGCCCGCGATGGCCTGATGGCCAATTTCAAGCTGTCGCGCGTTCAGGCCCAGGCAATCCTTGATCTTCGACTTCAGCGCCTCACCGCACTTGAGTCGGACAAGATCCGCGAGGAACACGCAGACATCATGGAGCGCATCCGCGAGCTTCGAGAGATCCTTGGCGACGAGGCTCGTGTTCTTACCTTGATCAAGGACGAGTTGGCCGAGATCGCAGAGGCCTACGGTGACGAGCGTCGGACCCGCATCTCGCTCTCCGAGGACGACATGGAGATTGAGGACCTGATCAAGGAACAGCAGATGGTTGTTTCGATCACCAACAGCGGCTACATCAAGACTGTTCCGCTCAACACCTACAAGACTCAGAAGCGCGGTGGTGTTGGCATCAAGGGAATGGGCACAAAGGACGACGACTGGACTCGCCACCTGCTTCCGTGCTCAACCCACGACTACCTTCTGTTCTTCACAAACAAGGGCAAGGTCCACCGTAAGAAGGTCTATGAACTTCCAGAAGGCGCAAGGACTGCCAAGGGTCGCGCGCTCGTCAACCTGCTTCAGCTTGACGAAGGAGAGAGTGTCGAGTCGGTCTTGAGCACTCGTGACTTCAGCGAAGGGAAGTTCCTAGTCTTTGCAACGCGCAAGGGAATGATCAAGAAGACAGAGTTCTCTGCATACAACACCCCGATCAAGACCAAGGGCATCATCGCGGTCAAGATCAAGGATGGCGACGAGCTTGTAGCCGTCCGCCGAACCTCTGGTTCAGACGAATTGATCATGGTCTCGAAGTCAGGTCAGGCTGTCCGCTTCGACGAGGAACAAGTACGCGGTATGGGTCGCGACTCAAGCGGGGTCAAGGGAATGAATGTTGCTCAAGATGGCAACGAAGTCATTGCTATGGATGTAGCCGATCCCACCAAGGAACTTCTGGTTGTCACTGAGAACGGTTACGGCAAGCGCACTCCGATTGACCAGTACCGCGAAACAAAGCGCGGTGCGATGGGCGTGAAGACGATCAAGCTGACCGACGAACGAGGCGGCCTCGGGGCGTCGAGCATGGCGCAGAGCCGCAACCGGCCTTCGCGCGGCAGGTAGCGATAGACGGGTTCGATGTCGAGCTCGGGCGCATCGAGGAAGAGCGGCTTGTGGATCCACAGCGCGACCGCGCGCTCCCGCGCTCCGGCGAACGCAGAGTCTAGGAAGGCCCATTGGCGGGCTTCATCCTCAAGTCCCGTACCGAGCAGCTGTGCGTTCACGTCAGGCATACCCAGCGGGGACTGCTTGGAAAAC
>CAZZKI010000033.1:0-1535 GCA_964654785.1 uncultured Solirubrobacteraceae bacterium | reverse complement strand
CAGCCGGGAATGTCGAGCGACCACCAGTCGGCGCCGAAATGGCCGCGCCACGCGGCAAGCGTCGTGGCGGTCACAGGTTGCTTGGGCGTGCGCCCCGGGTAGGGATTATCCCCGATGTCATGATTCCCGGGTATCGCGCGATAGGGGACGGCGAGGCGATCATGGAGTTCGCGGGCGAAGGCGAGGGCTTCAGGGCGCGCAACGCCATCCAGCGCCACGTCGCCGGTATTGATGACGAGATCCGGTTTTGTCGCGGCAACATGAGCCAGCACCGCTTCGACATTGGGCACGAAGAAAGGCCGTTCCCTGCTGATATGCGTGTCGGAAATCTGCAGCACCCTGAAGACCATGATCGCCCCTGCGCGTGGTTGGAGATCTATCTTCGGCGACCTTCTTTTGCCGATCCGAGACCACGTCGTGGCACGCGCGTGACACGTCATCGGCCACGACGCGGCGGCGTCGCGCAAACGTCACGCGCACGACACGGACACGTCGCACCCGACGCCGATGCTTTGGTCGCTGGCTTGTTGCGACAAGGGACGGTTGGTCATGCACATGGGGCGTAGGCATCTGGTCAAGACAGGCGCATTCGCGATCGGCGCGGCATTGCCTGCGCGCGCGCAGTCGCGGATCTCGATCACCTTCATGCATTACCAGACGGGCGCGCCAGGAAAGACGCTGCGCGCCCTTCTCGATGCGTTTCAGGCGGAGAACCCGGACATCGAGGTGCGCGACATCTTCCGTCAATCCGAGCAGATCACCGCCGAACTGCAGGCCGCGATCGCGGCCCGCCGGCCGATCGACGTCTCGCAGGTCATCGGAAAGAACATCATCTTCCATCTCAACAACCTGCCTGCGGTGCAGATCAACGCCGATCCCGCCGCAGATGCATGGCTGGCGCGATATCTGCCCACGTTCCTCGACATCGGACGCGTGGGCGCGCGGATCTATGCGATCCCGCACAGCTACGGTACACCCCTGATCTACATCAACCGGGACCTGTTCCGGCAGGCCGGTCTCGATCCCGAGCGCGGTCTTCGTACCTGGGATGACGTGATCGACGCCGCGCGCCAGATCGCCCAGCGCACGGGCAAGGGCGGGATCGCCCAGCTTCATGCTGCCAACAAGGACTATGGCACGATGCTGATGGTCACGAACGCGGGCGCGACCTACCTCTCGCGGGACGGGATGCGGGCGCTGTTCGACAGCCCGGAAGGAATCGCCGCCCTGCAACTCTGGCAGGATCTTGCGGTCCGCCACCGCGTCATGCCGATCGCCAACGACCAGCAATGGACGGCCGCGTTCCAGGCCGGGCAACTCGGCATGTACATCACCTCGTCGGCGGCGTTGCGCAGCTTCGTGGCCGCTGCCGAAGGACGCTTCGAACTCGGCGTCGCGAATTATCCGCTGTTCGGCGACCGGCCGCGCCGCACGCCCAACAGCGGCGCGGCAGTCATGGTCTTCGCGCCGGAAGGGCCGCGCCGCGACGCGTCTCTGCGACTGCTCGAATTCCTCTCGCGCCGCGAGATCGCCAA
>CAZZKI010000032.1:0-9297 GCA_964654785.1 uncultured Solirubrobacteraceae bacterium | reverse complement strand
ATGGCCAATACAGCCACCTTCGGCCTTTGGCCGCTGCGCTCCCCTCGTTGCACCCTACAACCATAAACTATGGTGGTGATTTGAGATGGCTACAGCGATTGCTCGGCACCACGAGAAGCGGGCACGAGACCACCCGACACAGTTAATGCTGGGTCCGATTGAGTAAATGGCGAGACCCGGACTCGAACCGGGTCACTGGCTGTCAGATCCTTCCCATGCGTACAGGAGCGTCCGTCGCGTCGCGGTTTGGGAAGCATAGGACGGATATGGCGGTACCACGGTTGGTACCACGGTTGGTACCACGGGGCAGAGCCGCCTGTGTCCCTGCCTGCCCGTCAGCCGTGCACCCCGCCACCCGTGAAGACATCGCCTCCTCCACCGCCGGATGGCGGTGGCTTGATGGACGGGACGATCGGGATCCAAGCGTTGACGATGTATCTCGCGTACCCCGTATCACCGTCGCCCGTGCGGCCTCCGAGCCGTCTGCCTCCGTAGACGGCGCCGGTCACGGAAGCCGCGTTCGTGGAGGGTGAGAAGGTGAGTACCTCCCGCTTTCGCGCGTCGTACCGGTTGATGTCTCCATGGTCGTCATCGCCGTAAAGGTTGTAATCCGAGTCCCACAGGTCGAGGGTTATCGGAACGCCCGTGGACATCAGGCTCGCTCCGGGCACGAAGTTGGATGCCTTCCATGCCAGCGAGCCTCCCTTCAGCCACTTGTTCACGCTGTTGTTCTGGTACACGGTTCGCCCGTTGACCATGAGTTTGATCCCAGCGAGCTTCCAAGCGCCGCCGACTCCGTCGGATGACTTGATGATGCGAACCTCGCTCAGGTCGCTGGTCGTGAGCCCCTTGTAAATCCGACCTCGCGAGTTGGTCCCGCCGCTGCTGCAGCCCGTGGCGCCGCAACCAAGCACGGCCTCGTCGATCGGCACGCTGTAGGTGCCACGGTCTCCCCGCTCGAAATCGTTGTAGAGGCTCTTGTCGAGCGGGAAACAACGACTGGAGGAGATGCACAGCTTCACCGTGTCGTCGGTCCCGGCCCAACTTTCGTCAGCCGTCCTGACTTCGACGGTCATTGACTGCACGGTTTCCGGACGGAGCGCCCCCCGTTCCACTGCCTTGAAGAAGGCGGGTGCAGCGTAGGGGAGCGGAAACCCGAAGCTGTCCCTTCCGTTGATCACGCCGGACTGGAATCCCTGTCCAGAGATCGTGGACCGGACGTACAGGTCAGCCTCGTCAAAGGGAAGCGGGTCTCCAATCGGGCTAGGTTCCGCGCCACCCATCGCGGTCACGCTCAGCTTCACGAATGCGGTGGCAGCCTGGATGGATCGTGTGCCTGTTATCGGCAGCAGGTCGCCCGGAGCTGATGCGGGTGTCGCGTCGGCGAACTGCGGCACCAGCGACTCGAAGTCCGCGCGCAATGTGGTCTTGACGGGAGATCCTAGGCCGTTGGGACCGTAGCCGTGGTATGCAAGCGTCGCGTTCCGTGCCCCGATCACGTCTCCGCCCAGAGGTCCATTGAGTGAAAGCTCGCCTTGTCCCTGCCAGTGTCCTGTGTATTCCGGGATCCATACAGAGGCGTTGAGGTCCCAGTCGACCCCGCTGCGGTCTGCGTAGGCGGTCATCTGTTGCCAAAGCACCTCGTCTGCGAGGTAGAGGCGGATCGCGCGCAGCCACTGCCTGGTCGCGAAGTACGCGGACATGTAGGCAGCCGGGTATCCGGGGCGCCCTGGCCAATCCATGTTGACGCCTGTCTTCTTGCTTTGGTTGTTGTCGGCATCCCATGACCCATGTCTGCGGGGGCCAATGTTGCCGGCGTAGATGCTCACCGAATCGCGGGCAGCCTTGGGAACGTCGAACCACGTGGGGGTGCTGCCGAACCCCATCTGCTGCCAGTCAGGGCCATCGGCGCCCTCGATCCCGGGCAGGTGCTCCGACCAGTTGGTGTGCGAGTAGAAGTCCTGAACCTGATGGAGGCTGATCCCGATGATGGCGAGCAGCTTCCTGGCCCGGCGAACCCCACTGCCTCTGGCTCCGTCCAGCGCGATCTTCGTGACACGCTGGATCCGGTTCCATTCAGCCTCCGCCTTCTGCGAGTTCCTGACGTCCCAGATGGTCGAGTCCCAATGGAGTCGCTGCGCACCCTCAATCGTTGATTTCCACCAATGTTCCAGCATCGAATCTGTCACGTAGGCTGCCCGCTGGATGTCCCAAGGGGCCTGGCCGGAGAACGGGTTCTTCTCGTTGTTCGTGTAGTAGTCGACGAAGAAGTTGTTCACCACCGCCACATCGGCGGCTGTCGGGCTGAACCCCTCCGCCAACATCGCGTCGCGAGTGATGTCCGAGTGCCCGCCGGTGTCGTAAGCATCCGAAACTCCGGGCCAAAAGAGCAGCGCAGCGATCAGAACGCCAAGAAAGGGGGTCCAACGGAGAACCATTGAGGGTTTCCGCCCACTCCTCTCAGGGGACAGCCTGCAGATCAATTCGCCCTCGCCCATCGGTGACATGAGGCTGCTCAACACCGCGGAGGGTATTCGGTTATACGGTGATCGTCAATTCGCAACCGTCGAAATGGCGAGACCCGGGCTCGAACCGGGGACACCACGATTTTCAGTCGTGTGCTCTACCAGCTGAGCTATCTCGCCTGGTGAGGTTTCCGATCTTACCGAGCCTTCGCGGGCGCGGCATCGTGCGCACAGACTCAGGGCCGAAGTCAGGCAGCGGCTTGGCCGCCCTCATCTTCCCAATGGGCTTCAGCCTCAGCTTCCATAAGCGCAAGGCGGGTGTAGTAGTCAGGAAACTCGTTTAGGTGTGCGAGTGCGATCTTGCCCGTGACCAACGGGTCGCTTCCGGTGACGTCTGTGGCGGGGTCGCGCAGTCCGTGCTCCAACTCCACATCCATTCCAGCGCGGAACTCCTCTAGGGGAAATGCAGCCGTCGTCCAGTTAATGCCAATCTGCTCACCAACCGCCCGGGCATGTTCGGGCGTGAAGTGACTTGATCCGCTCATGCTTCGACCCTCCCAGCGATTCATCGCCGCGTCAACAGAAGATTGATCCGTCCACCTGGGTGTGAAATACCCATCACCCGTCATAATGTTTCGAACCGCGTTCCCCGACCCACGAGCAAGCAATCCCCTCCCTGATCGAATACCTGCTGCGAGCGAGCCTGATGCTTGCCTGCTTTACCTCCGTCGGCTGGGCTGCAGTCACTTGGCAGAGGAAATACCTGCCTGAATGGCGCGGCGCTGACCGACTGCTGGTTCAGGCCATCTTTGGCCTCTCTGTAGTCGCCGCGGCCAGTTACCTCACTGGGCTTGTTCGGCTATTTGACATTGTTTGGCTGTCGGTCCTTTTGCTCGCGAGCGGCCCAATCGCCTGGAGGCTTTGGAAGACAGAGAAGCCCGCGGGACTGGAAGAGAAGGCACCATTGCCACCCGCTTGGCTGCTCGCAGTGTTGGGCGGCTGCCTCGCGGTTCTCCTCTCGGCTTGGTTCATCCCGATTGACCAGGCCTTCCACACTGGACTCGCCGGTACGGATGCCCTCTGGTACCACCTGCCCGCTTCGCTGCGGTTCTTCCAGACTGGCTCACTGCTGCACGTCAACTACAACGAGCCGCTCTTCCAGACTTACTTCTACCCGCTGCTGGGATCGGTCTACCACGCCGTTGGCATGGTCTTCCTTGAGCGGGACTTCCTCTCCCCGCTGATCAACCTCGGGTTCATGTTCGGAGCACTCCTTGCGGCAGCCTCAATCGGCAGCCGGATGAAGGTCGCAATCCCCGCAGTGCTCGGTGGGGCTGTCATTTTTGGAACCAATGCGCTGATGAGCGGGTCTGCTGGCAGCGCGATGGCCGACACCCCGGCAGCCTTCTTCTTTGTCGCAGCTGTAGCACTGATGTTGCGCCAACCGGAATCGCGAGCCGCATTGTTTGCAGCCGGCCTCGCGATGGGATTGGGACTTGGAGTCAAGCTCACGGTGGCTATTCCCACCGCTGTGTTCGCGGTCGGCATCCTCCTGCTCGCAGGCAAGGGACTAAGGCTCAAGGCGATCGCCAGCTTCCTCGGGGGCATTGCGATCACCGGCGGGTTCTGGTTCTTAAGGAACCTCATCAACACTGGAAGCCCAATCCCCCTGTTGAAGATTCCGCTGCTGCCCCGGCCGAGGACCGGTGAGCAGATGTCCACCATGCATTCATTGTCGGAGTACTTCACCGACACGCGTGTGATGTTTGACCTGCTGCCGGACGCGTGGCATGGGCGGCTGGGCCCACTGTGGCTCCCAATGGTGCTCGGTGCGCTACTCGGCCCGCTGGTCTTGGCGATCAAGCCCCCGGGCGGGTCAAAGGCATGGCGGCTTGCCGGCCTAGTTTCCCTCGCTGCCCTAGTGGGCTACTTCTTTACGCCCGGTACTGCTGCTGGCCCAGTGGGCGGGCCCATCAAGGGTCTTGTCTGGGACACGCGCTTCATCGCCCCAGCTATCGCGCTTGGACTTGCCTTGCTTCCTTGCGCACTTGCGCAGGGGCTGTCACAGCGCTGGCGGGATCTGATGGCACTCCCGATGGGCGCACTCCTACTCGTCACCACTCTCTCAACCCGTTGGTGGCACATTGCAAGTGACAGCTCGACCGCCGAGTTTGCTCTGCCGCCTTCAGTCCACCCTTCACCTCGGACAGTGATCACTGGCACGAATGCCGCGGTGCTAACCGGGATCCTCCTCACCGCCTTCGGGTTCGCTGCTTTCTTCGCTTGGCGGCGCCTGGGACACTCCGCGCGCCGAGGAGCGATCGTCGTCGGGCTAGTCGGAGTGCTTGCGGGCGGCTGGTTTGTTGGAACTGACTATGTGGCTGCGCGTGCTTGGGGTTACTCGTCGCAAGTGCCGGCCAACGGTGACCTGAAGATAGGGATTGTCGGGACTGCTGGCGTCTTCAACCAGTACCTGATGTCCGGCGGACGACTGCAAAACCACATCGTGTTCATTGGTGTGCGCGGCCCCCATGGATCCTTCCGTTCGGTCACCGGGTGTTCAGGAATTCGTCGGCTCGTAAACCGTGGCAATTTTGACTATGTGGTCGTAGCCCCGGATCGAGACATCTGGAAGCAAAAGACCCTCCACAACCCACTCATGGATTGGCTTCGCAACTACCCTGGCCTGAGGTTCGTGCGATGGCTTCCCGGCCTGCCGAACAACTTCTCTGCGGTCGAACTGAACAAGGCCGACAGGTTCGCTCTCTACAAGGTCACTGGCAAGCTTCGGTCTTGGTCCTGCGCAGAGGATGAGTTTCGAGCCAAGCTCCGGGCAAACTCCCGATAGAAACTCGGCAGGGACGACGCATTCAGCGTGGAATCCCTTTAGAACGCCCCAATGCTCAGCACCAGTACATACCTGATTGACACTCTGCTGCTGCTCGCCTCGATCGCATCGGTGACGATCGCTGCGCGCGCTGTGCAACTGCGGTTCCTGCCCGACTGGCACGGCCCAGACCTGCTGCTCGCTCGCTCAATCGTGGCTGTCAGCAGCCTGATGATCTGGTGCTACCTGCTCGGTTCAGTCGGAGCGTTTTCCAAGTGGCCTCTCGCGATTGCCTTCATCGCAACTGGGCCCGCGTTCCATTTCGCGCTTCGCCCAAAGAGCAACGGCTTCGGAAGCTTCGGTGACTACTCAGCAGCAGCCTCAATCGGACTGACCATTGGGGCAATGGCCCTGCTTGGTATCTGGCTGATCAACGTCCGCTACGCGATGCGCATGGGCCTCACAGGGACCGACCCCCTCTGGTACCACATGCCTTTCGCGCAGAGGTTCTTCCAGACGCAGTCTCTGCTGAGCGTCAACTATGCGGAGCCCCTCTTCCAGACTTACTTCTACCCGTCCTCAGGGTCGGTCTTCCACGCGCTGGGAATGGTGTTCTACGAACGCGACTTCCTTTCGATCTACATCAATGTGGTTTGGCTGGCGCTCGCTGTTCTCGCTGGAGCATCAATCGGCCACCGCAAGGGCGTCGCTGCAACCTCAGCCCTCGGAGTAATGGCTGTGATGGCAGCCGACGGGGTCCTTCGTGGCTCGGCCGGCAGCGCCATGGTTGAGGCACCTTCAACCTTCTTCTTCCTTGCTGCCTGCGCGATCCTGCTGCGCGACCCAACCGGGCGCACTGCTCTGGTCCTCGCTGGGCTTGCCGGCGGACTCGGACTTGCCTTCAAACTGACCATTGCCATCCCAGTCGTGGCGCTCACGATTGCAGTCCTGATTCTGGCTGGCAAGGGCAACAGGGTTCGCAATACGGCGATCTGGATCGTTTCCGTAATGGCCACTTCGCTGTTCTGGTTCATTAGGAACTTTGCTGAAGCTGGCAACCCGCTGCCGCTGCTGAAGCTTCCGGTCTTCCCAAGCGCTGGCAAGGGCTTGCAGGGCGACACGATGAAGCCAATCAGCGCCTACTTCACAGACTTTGATGTGATCTTCAACCAGCTTCCCGACGCGTGGCTGAAGAGCCTTGGGCCTGGTGCGCTGGTCGCGATTGCCGTTGCTGTAGTCGGCTCACTGCTGGTCATCGCATTCCCGCCGTCAAAGGTTTGGCGGATCATGGGCTTTGTTGCTCTGGCAACGCTTGCCGGGTACCTGTTTACGCCGGGGACAGCCGCCGGCCCACCAGGTGGTCCACTGCGCGGTTTGGTTCTTGATGCTCGCTTCATCGCACCCGGCTTGACCCTTGGCCTGGCACTCGCGCCGATCAGCCTGAGGGGCGTATCTGCCCGCTGGCGTGACTGGTCCGCGTTGCCCATGGCGATGCTTGTAGTGATTCCGGCTACACGGTCCAAGTGGTGGGTACTTGTGCACCCAAGGCTGCCGCTTATCGCTGCTGCGCTGATCATCATCGCTGTCTTCACTCTGGGCACCAACTGGGAGCGGATCGGCCGCAACCTGCGAGTTGCGGTCATCATCTTCACCGCACTGCTGGCAGTCGTCGCAGGCCGCAAGCTGGCCCATGACTATGCGCACGGCAGGGACCGCGGCTATACCCCCGCCCTGGCGGCAGCTGGGACTCAGCGGATCGGAATCATTGGTGAAGCAGGGACATTCAGCCAGTACCTCCAGTCCGGTGACCACCTGCAGAACTGGGTTGAGGCCATCGGTGTTCACGGCCCGAACGGCAAGTTCGGACCGGCGAAGACCTGCGCCGAGACGCGTGACTTGATCAACAAGGGCCGCTTCACCTATGTGATTGGCTCGCCGAACCGGAACATTTGGATCCGCACGACATTCCCGAACCCTGCCGTGAAGTGGATTTCATCTGACCCGAACGCGCAATTCGTCAAGGAAATCCCTGGGCTTGCTCACAACGCTTCCTCTACAGGCTCAAAGGAGCCGGACAAGTTCCAAGTATTCAAGATCGTCGGGCCACTGAACCCGAAGACCTGCCCGCAGTCTTAATCCCAGCCAAGGCTGGGAGTAGGCTCCTCAGTAATGCGTGAGTGGTGGAAGCGGTCACCTGACATAGGTCGCCGAGAGGTTGGGATTGTCTCCCTTGCGGCGATCCTGATCGCAATCGTTCAGTTCCTGCCACTAGTCACTCACCTGTCGTCCCACATCGCGACGGACCTTGGCGACCCGTTGTCCCAGGCTTGGCAAATCGCTTGGGGTGGCCACGCGCTGGTCCACCAGCCGCTTTCGTTCTGGCAGTCCAACCAGTTCTGGCCAGCTGTGGACACACTTGCCTTCTCAGACGCACTTGTTGGACTTGCTCCCTTTGGAATGCTCGGCGGAGGGGCAGCAGGCGCAGTCCGCAATTACAACCTTGCGCTGCTGTTCGCGTTCTCGCTTGCTTTCGTTGCCGTCTACCTGCTCGCGCGGGAGCTTGATGCGCCACCGTGGGCTGCTGCAGTTGCAGGCGCAGCTTTCGCTTGGTCACCTTTCCGCCTCTGGCAAGCCGGGCACATGCATGTCGTCTCCAGCGGTGGAATTGCACTTGCCCTGTTCCTGTTGTTGCGCGGATACCGCAGAGGAAGCTCGAAGCTGATCATCTGCGGCTGGCTGGCAGCAGGCTGGCTGGCCTCAATCGGCTTCACGCTTGGAATACAGCTCGACTACCTCCTGTTGGTCTTGGCGGTTATCGGCGCGGTCTGTTGGTGGCGGGCAGGCAAGCCAACTCCTCCAAAGAACATGATTTGGGCGAGCGGAATCGGTATTGCCTCCTTCCTCTTCATCACTTGGCTCGTCACACGCCCCTACATCCGAGTCACAAACGAGTACCCGCATGTCCACAGGACGATCAACGCGGTAATCAACTTCTCCCCCGGCCCGCTGGCGTTCTTCACTCCCCCACGCCAAAGCCTGCTGTGGGGTGACTTGACTGCTGGGCTAAGGCCGTCAAAGCGAATTGTTGAAGTTGAAGGATCGCTCTACCCGGGGATCGTTGCCTTCCTGCTCGCGATGTTTGGCCTTGGCTGGAGGCGGGTTCCGAAGGCTCTTCGGGTTGGCCTTGGCGTCGGGATGGCAGTCTCAGCGCTGCTGTCGCTCGGCGTTCACCGCGGAACTCCGTGGCGCTTCATGCCGTACCGATTCCTCTACGACTTCATGCCCGGCTGGGACACGATGCGAACTCCTGGCCGCCTCCAAACAATGACCACTTTGGCTCTGGCACTGCTGGCCGCAATGGGGGCAGCCCGGTTGGGCGAATGGATTCGGGAGCGCAAGACTCCACAGGTCGCATCGTTTGCGCTGGCCGGAGTCGTCCTGCTCGTACTTCTCGACGGATCCGGGATCGTCTACCCGCAGCCGAAAGTGCCGATGCCACCAGCCAACCTTGCGGCGGTCAAGGGCCCGTATCTGCAGCTTCCGATTGAGGCGAGCAACAACCGGCGTTACCTCCTCTGGTCAGCCGAAGGCTTCCCGAAGATGGTCAACGGCAGGTCGAGCTTCACACCGCCGATCTATCGCAAGATCGTGAGGGCATCCAGAGGCTTCCCAAGTGCAAGCTCAGTCAAACGACTGCGTGCGCTCGGAGTCCCCAAGGTGATCGTTCACACCGAGTTCCATTCAATGCCTCTGCTTGATGAGGACAAGGCCCACGGGATGACATGGCGACGAGCGGTATCGCAGCCTTACCCAAAGGGCTTGGGCGTTCGGCGCAAGCTCTCTAAGCCGCTGGTGATCTACGAGCTCGGCAAGGGCTGATCGCCCTTACGTCGCGTTGCGAGCGTCCCAGCGACAGTTGCGAGGACCGCGAGGCCGGCTGCGACCGCGAGTAGGCGATGAGGCAGCCCCGCCACGGCAACAGTGCCAGGGTCGTGAATCTCACGC
>CAZZKI010000031.1:0-9369 GCA_964654785.1 uncultured Solirubrobacteraceae bacterium | reverse complement strand
ACCGAGAAGCGCTTGGAAAAGCGAGCGCTCATCGGCGTCAGCGAAGCCATAAAGACTCATCGAGTCATCCCGGGAGATCAAGTGGGCATGGAGTCGAACCTCCGAGCCAACAGAGGGAAGACTTGCCGTTGACTGGGCAGAGAGGTTCAGGTGGTAGCCAACGCCTCCGCAATCAACAATTGCGTGGTCTAGCCCGACCTCAACCAGCTCTCCCCTGATTCGACTGATCACTGTGTCGCTACCAGCATCGGGGCGTGACTCATGTGGCAAATGCCAGCCGCAAGAGCATCGGCGGCGTGGTCGGGGGTCGGCGGCTTTGGGAGCGACAACAGTTGCTGAACCATGACGGCAACCTGCTCCTTATCGGCGGATCCGCTTCCGCAAACCGATGCCTTGATCTGCTGCGGCGTGTAGTCGTGACAGGAAATCCCGGCTGACGCCGCAGCGACCAGAACTGCGCCCCTCGCTTGGCCCACCGCAAAAGCCGAGCCTACGTTCTTTCCGAAATAGACATCCTCTATTGACAGAGCGTCGGGCTGATGCTCGTCGATCAGCTCCTTGACTCGCCTGTGGATGGTCAAAAGACGATCTGCGGCCTGCAACTTGGGACTGGTCAGGATCACACCGCCGTCCAAGGCAACCATGCGCCCATTGCGTTTGCCCACCACGCCGTAGCCAGTGTTGGCGGTTCCTGGGTCAATGCCGAGAACGATCACAGTGTCATTGTCGGGCCGCGGCCGGACGCTGCACTCGCTTCAGCAGGCGCGCTGTCAGCCAGCAGAAAGCCGCTCTAGAACGTCGGCGTCGAGATCGAAATTGGCGTGGACAGCGTCCACATCGTCGTTCTCTTCAAGGGCCTCCATCAACTTCAGGAGGGTCCCGGCTTTCTCTTCTTCCACCGCGACCGTGGTGGTTGGACGGTAGGCCAGCTCCGACGCGATGATCTCTATCGAGTCAGCCTCAAGTGCCGTCCTTACCTCCGAGGTAACAGGCGGGTCGCAGAGAACTTCAAGAACGTCGTCATCACGCTCTATGTCGTTTGCGCCCGCGTCAATCGCCGAGAGGAGATCGTCCTCACTCCACTTGGTTCCGTCCACACGGATGACCCCCATCTTGTCGAAGAGGTAAGCAACCGACCCTGGCTCCCCGAGGCTTCCACCGTGCTTGCTGAACAGATGACGGACATCGGACCCAGTCCGGTTTCGATTGTCTGTAAGTGCCTCAACAAGGACAGCTACGCCACCTGGACCGTACCCTTCGTAGAGAACCCGCTCAATTGCATCCGCGTCTGCGCCAGCGCCCGTGCCCTTCGCGATGGCACGCTCGATGTTGTCCTTTGGCATCGAAGCGTCCTTGGCTTTTTGGATTGCAGTGGCCAAAGCGGCATTGCCAACCGGATCGCCACCGCCTTCCTTGGCAGCAACGGTTATGGCCCGAGCAAGTTTTGTGAAATGAGCACCGCGGCGACTGTCAACAATCGCCTTCTTGTGCTTGATCGATGCCCACTTGGAATGTCCTGCCATTGCCTGAGAATCCTAACCTGATTGAGGTGGAGGACCGGGAGGAAGAGCCTCTGGGTTTTCGCGGTACCAGGCGATTGTGCGGGCGAGACCATCCTCAAGGCTGATTCGTGCTTGCCAGCCGGTGAGTTCGTTTATCAAAGAGGGATCAACCCACTGGCGCGGGATCTCTCCCTTGGGTGGACCTTCACCGCGAACATCAGGCTTAAGGTCTGAACCAATGAGGGAACAGATCGTTGACACAACCTCCAAGACACTCTTGGGTTCACCATGACCAGCGTTGATCGCGAGGCCAGATGCCCTCCCTTCAACAACGGCTCCTGCAATGGCAAGGTAGGCCTCGACAGCGTCGTCCACATGGAGATAGTCCCGCTCAGGGGATCCGTCGGACCTGATCACAGGGCTGCGACCTTCAAGCGCGGCACCAATGGCCTCTGGAATCAGACGCGAGCGATTGAGATCCCCGCCGCCATAGAGGTTGGCAAACCGAGTCACCGCCACTGGAAGCCCCCAAGTGTGGAAGTAGGAGCGGGTGATTAGGTCCGCGGCTGCCTTGCTTGCGTCGTAGGGATACAAGGGTCGAAGAGCCATGTTTTCCGTGTAAGGCAGGGTGTCGCTGTTGCCGTAGGCCTTGTCGGAGGCGGCCACGACGACACCTTGAACCTTCTGCTGCCGGCAGGCCTCCAAGAGAATCCAAGTCCCACGAACATTCGTTTCGAAGGTTCCTAAGGGGCTCTTGTTGGCAACCGGCACGATCGTCTGCGCTGCCAGATGGAAGACAAGCTCACACTCGTATTCGCCGAGCGCTCGCTCAACCAGACCGGGCTCGCACAGGTCTCCAGTAACGACTGAACAGCGAGATTCATCACCAGACAGCACCAGAGCAGAGCGCCCTGTGATGTCGCGCCTCAGGAGCGTTACATCGGCGCCTTTTTCAAGAAGGGAGTTGACGAGCCACGAGCCCAATAGTCCGTAGCCGCCAGTGACAAATACTGATTTTCCTTTTAGGTCCAATTGCGCCATGGTGCTCTCCCATCCTCCCACAGGTCATTCAAGGCAACTTGGTCCTTGTAGGTATCCATGCAGAACCAGAATCCCTCGTGTTTGTGGGCCCTAAGGCGGCCTCGTGCAGCAAGTCTCTCAAGAGGACCCCGCTCGAGGATCTCGTCCGCGCCAATTGAGTCAAGTGCCTCACTGCCAAAGGCCATGAAGCCACCGTTGATCCAATCTGCTGACTGAGGCTTTTCTTCAAACCCAATGATCCGTTCCCCGTCGAGCCGAGCGACACCGAAGGGAAGTTCAGGACGGACAACCGTGACAACCGCATCTGTTTCGGGAGACTCCAACGCAGCTACGACAGCCCGGAGATCAACATTCGAGACACCATCTGCGTAGGTGACACACATCGGATCAGAGCCGAAGGCGGCCACCGCCCGCTGCACTCGGCCACCGGTTGGGGTGTCTTCGCCGGTATCTAGGCACTCAACAGTGACACCACCCGGCCACGCGGTCGATGTCGCGAAGTCGGCTACCTCTGTGCCGCGATGGCCTGTCAACAGGACGAAATCTTTGAAACCTTGGCCGGCGTATAACTGCACAACGTGCCAGACAACAGGCATGCCCCCGATCTCGACAAGTGGCTTAGGCAGGGGCTTCGATCCCGTCTGAAGGCGAGTTCCACGGCCCCCACAGAGGATCAGCACTCTCGGCAAATTCATTTCCTGCATCTCACGATGATCGCACCCTGAGACCCCTCCACCGCAGGGTGCAACGGATACGATCCCTGCATGACTCCAGACCCCTCCATTTTCAAGGCGTATGACATCCGTGGACTCGTTGGAAGCCAAATCAACGAGGACCTCGCTCGTGACATCGGGCGAGCCTTTGCCCGCGTGATCGCGGAACGCGAGGCAACCACCCCAGACCAGCTCACGTTGGGATTGGGGCACGACATGCGTAATGAGGCGCCAAGCCTCGCCAGGGCATACGCCGACGGGATGTCCGCTGAAGGAGCGAAGGTCCTGTTCGCGGGTCAGATAGCCACGGAACAGCTCTACCACTTAGTCGGTTCACGCGATCTCGCCGGGGGGCTCATGTGCACTGCCTCGCACAATCCAGCTGAGTACACCGGCGCGAAGCTTGTATCCCGTGGAGCACTCCCCCTTTCTGGCGACAGCGGTATTGGCGAGATTCGCGACCTTGTTACCAACGGATTGGGTGACGCGGCAGGCGGAGGAGAAGTTGAAGCTGTTCAGCTTGGCGAGGATTTTCAGGAGAAGGTCTGCTCTTTTGTTAACAAGGATTCGATCCGGGGCCTCAAGGTCGTAGTTGACGGCGGCAACGGAATGGCTGGACCAATGGTCGGCCCGATCCTTGACTCGCTTGATGTTGAAGTCATCAGCGCCTATTGGGAGCCAAACGGCGACTTCCCCGACCATGAGCCAAATCCGCTGCTTGAAGAGAATCGTGAATTCATAATGGAGGCGGTTGTCAAGCACGAGGCCGACCTCGGTATTGCTTGGGACGGCGACGCGGACCGCTGCTTCTTCATCGATGAGAAAGGTGAGTTTGTAGATGGGGACTTCTTGACGGCTCTGATGGCAGAGAGGGTCCTGATTGACAATCCAGGAGCCACGATCCTCTACGACGTAAGAGCAAGCCGAGCTGTCGCTGACACGGTCGAGGCCAACGGTGGAACCGCGCTCGTCAACCGAGTCGGCCACGCCTTTTTCAAAGCCCGCATGCGCGAAGTCCCGAACGCGGTCTTTGGAGGCGAGGTCTCGGGCCACTATTACTTCAGAGACTTCTGGTGCGCCGACAGCGGCACAATCCCGGCGCTTCTGATGCTGGACTTGCTCTCACGCGAGGGAAAACCGCTCTCGGAACTGATTGATGAATATCGCTCGAAGTACTTCATCTCTGGCGAGGTCAACAGCACTGTCAGCGACGCGCCGGCCCGAATTGCAGAGATCGAAGACCGCTTCTCCGACGCTGAGATTGGCCACCTTGACGGGATCACAGTTGACTATGAGGATTGGCACTTCAGTCTCCGCTCGTCCAATACTGAACCCCTCCTCCGCCTCTGCCTTGAATCCCTTGTTTCTGCTGAGGACATGGCATCCAAGCGGGATGAGATTCTGCAGATAATTCGGGCGTAGTTCGTGGCCGCCACCACAGTCGTCGAAGAGGTTGAGCCCGGCCTTCATCGGATCGCGGTTCCGACGCCGTTCCTTGTGGGCAGGGTCAATCTCTACTTGGTGGAAGGGCCCGACCTGACAATTGTCGACACTGGCCCAAACTCAGGCACGACGCTTGACACGCTTGAACGTGCTTTAGCTGAGCTGGGCCATCGCCTGGACGACATCCGCAAGGTCGTTCTGACCCACCAGCATGTCGATCACATTGGCTTGGCAGGCGTAATTGCCAACCGGGGCGCTGCCGAGGTAGCGATGCCACGAGTTCTTCAAACTTACCTTCACGACTGGGCTGCCAGCGCCGAGTTAGACGATGAGATGGCAGCCGCCACGATGACTCGTCATGGCCTTCCAAAGTCGACTGGCGACGCTGTCAAACAGGTGGCTCGTGCCTATCGAGCGTTTGGTGACAGTGTCTCTGCGAGCAGCACTTTCGAAGACGGAGACAGCATCAGTATTGGTGGGATGGAGTTCACCAGCTACTGGCGCCCCGGGCACTCGCCAACCGACCACATCTTTGTTCGGAGTGACGGCCTCACCCTCGCAGGAGACCATCTACTCCCCGAGATCAGCTCGAACCCTGTTTTGAGCCGCGACTTCATCACCGAAAGTGCCAGTGATGAGCTGGTCCGCTTTCGGTCCCTGCCGGCCTACATCGCCAGCTTGGAAGCCACTCGAGAAATGGACTTGGGCTGGGTTCTTCCCGGACACGGTCCAGTGTTCAAAGATCATCGGGCACTCATAACCGAACGCCTTGAGATGCATGAAAAGCGTTCAGACAAGATGCTTGATGCGCTGGAGAATGGACCCGCCAACGCCCTCGAGATCGCCCGGGCAATCTGGGGCGACATAGCAGTAGCGCAGCCGTTTCTCACCTTTTCGGAGGTTCTCGGCCACATGGATGTACTCATGGACCAAGGCCTTGTAGTAGAGGTAGAGGCCGAAACCGCGAACTCATACCTATTCAGGTTGGCGTAATCGCTTGCTCTGCGGCCGGAAGACGGTAGCCTTCCCACAAGGGGGAATCACCGAGTGTCTATTCCGTTCGTCGTCAAGATCGCGATGGCAGCTCTTATTGCTGTTTCAGTTTCCGCGGCCGCTGCCTCAAAGCCCCCGCGCGATATCCGACCTGGACTGACAGGAATGGTCCTTGGCGGCAGCGTCGTGCTTTATGCCGTTGCTGCAGCTTTCCTGTTTGGCGATAAGGCGACGATCGGAGCTGTCTTCCTCGTGGTCGCCTCAGAGGGAATGTGCTTTGCAGCGTGGCTGGGCCGTGCCATCGTCGGTGGGGACGACGATGACGGAGGTGGCGGCGAGCGACGCAAGCCCTTCGGGCCTGGACCGGGCGGCGATGGTGGGCGCGAGACAGTTGACTGGTCGGCCTTTGAGAACTTCAGAAGCTCATGGTCGAAAGAGCGAGCCTCAAGGACTCCCTCAGCCGACGACTAGCTCTTGTGCGAGCTGACACTCTCCAGGCCGAGGGAGAGCGAAGTGAGATGCATACGCGCATCGTGGACGAGCTCCGGATGGAAACTGATCGCAGTTCGGTTCCCCTGACGCACAGCGACGATCTTTCCGTCGAGTTCGGCGAGAACTTCCACATCAGCGCCGACTGAACGCACAACAGGTGCCCTAATGAAAACTGCTCGTATGGGCGGCTCGCCAACCTCAGGGACAGTCAGGTCGGTTTCGAAGGATCTGATCTGGCGACCAAAGGCGTTGCGATCAACCTCCATGTCGATAAGACCAAGATGTTCGTTGCCCATAAGGACGAGTCCAGCGCAGGTTCCGAGAATCGGCATGCCCGACTCCGAGAGCTCCTTGATCGGGCCTCTGAGACCCTCACGGTCGATTCCCATCGAGATCGTTGTTGACTCTCCCCCCGGCAGCAGGAGTGCAGAGATACCGTCTAGGTCGCCGGGACAGCGAACCTGAACGGTTTCAATGCCAGTTGAATCAAGTAGCACTTGGTGGGCTGCGAAGTCACCCTGAAGCGCTAGAACTCCAACCGGGCCCTGCACTGCTCCTACCAACCGCGGTTAGAAAGCAATTCGCCCTCGTCGAGCTTTGAGCTCTCGATCGATGACATAGCCTCGCCGAGACCTTCCGAAGCCGCAGCGACCTTCGCCGGATCCCGGAAGTTGGTTGTGGCGTCGACGATTGCCTTTGCACGAGGCGCTGGATCTTCGCTCTTAAAGATTCCCGAGCCGACGAACACGGCCTCAGCACCAAGCTGCATCACAAGTGATGCGTCTGCTGGCGTAGCGATCCCCCCTGCACAGAACATTGGAACGGGAAGACGTCCGTCCTTAGCCACTTGCCGCACAAGATGCGCCGGAGCTTGAAGGTCCTTGGCTGCAATCGCCAGCTCCATCTCGTCCAGAGTGCCAAGTCTGCGAATCTCACCAGTGATTGTGCGGAGGTGACGAACTGCCTCAACGATGTCTCCAGTCCCCGCCTCACCCTTGGAGCGAATCATTGCTGCACCCTCACCGATTCGACGGAGTGCTTCACCCAAGTTGGTGGCGCCACAAACGAAGGGAGCCTTGAAAGCCCACTTGTCGATGTGGTGCTTCTCGTCGGCAGGTGTCAGCACCTCAGACTCGTCGATGAAATCCACCTCGAGCGACTCGAGAACCTGAGCCTCCGCGAAATGGCCAATCCGTGCCTTGGCCATGACTGGAATGGAAACTGCGTCCTGAATTCCCCTGATCATCAGCGGGTCGCTCATCCGAGCAACGCCACCGTCGCGGCGGATATCGGCTGGAACGCGCTCAAGCGCCATCACTGCGCAAGCACCTGCGTCCTCGGCAATCTTTGCCTGTTCGGCGTCAACGACGTCCATGATTACGCCGCCGGCAAGCATCTCGGCAAGGCCTACTTTTACTCGGAAAGTGTTCTCATCGTGCATTGGCATCACTCTACCTACGCGCGCCGGGTCGCGGTGGCCCAACAAAAAAGCGCGCAGCGGCCAATTTGACCACTGCGCGCTCTAAGGACGAGGCTCTACTTGAGGCGGTATGCCTTGATTCGGTCGTCAAATGTCTCGCTGTCGAGCGAGTAGACGCCGTGAGCCAGAGCCTGGATCAGACTCAAGAGGCCAACGTGAGACCTGACGTAAGCAGGGCTGCTTGAGGACCACCAAAGGCGGTGTTGAGTCAGCTTGCCAATGTCGGACAGAGTCGCATCGCTGATAGCCATAGTCTGAGCACCACGATGGCCAGCCAGCTTCAGGGTCCGGCTGACAAGCGGATGCGCACGACCTGCCGCGAGAGCGATAACCAAAGTTTGATCATCGATACGAGCGATCCGACTGAGGGCTTCCTGCGAGGTCCCCGCAATGACGTCCACTCGGAGGTCGAGCAGGAGGAGAAGGTGACGCAGGTACGACGCGAAAAATGCCATCTGGTCAATTCCGATGACAACGACCTTTTCAGCCGACGCAATTGCGTTAATCGCTTCCTGAAGAGCCTCTGGGTCAAGCTTTGCTGCTGTCTCTGCAATGTTGCCGTGGTCAGCAGCGATTACAGACTGCGCGGGTGACTGGTCAAGGTCGAACAGAGGACCGTGATCATCATGCCCTCCTTCGGAAGGCCGACGCCTGTACTCCTCTCGAGCAGCCTGCTGGAGCTCGGGGAAGCCATCAAAGCCGAGCGCTTGAGAAAAGCGCACAACCGTGCTCGAGGATGTGCTCGCACGACGAGCCAGCTCTTCAGCCGTCGAGAACGCGGCTTCGTCGAGGTGGTCAACGATGTACTGAGCTACATCCCTCTGTGAGCGGGAGAGATCATCAATTTGGTCTGCAATGAAGACAGACAGGGTGCGCGTACCGCGCTCTTGGGTGGGGTTGGAGTTCGCCATAGGCCTCCCTGTTTCGACACGGTGTCCGGCACTCCTTCCTAATCCATCATCCCTATAACATCCTCAGTGATGGAAGTCATTCCAACCCGCCTTGAAGGCCTTGTTCTTCTAGCCCCCGCAGTCCACGGTGACGAGAGAGGCTTCTTCGCTGAAACTTGGCGCGCCGATGCGTGGCCAGCAGCAGGAGTAAATGTGGAGTTCGTTCAGGACAACCACTCACGCTCGCGTAGGGGAACGCTCCGAGGTATGCATTTTCAGACATCGCCTGGGCAGGCAAAGCTCGTGCGTTGTGCCAGAGGTTCTGTGATTGATGTCGCAGTAGACCTTCGAGTAGACAGCCCAACGTTCGGAGAATGGGAGGCAGTCGAACTGAGCGACGAGAACATGCACCAGTTCTTTGTGCCAGTCGGATTCGCTCATGGCTTCTGCGTCACATCTGACTTCGCTGACTTCACCTACCGCTGCTCCAACTATTACGACCCTGCAACTGAGTCCGGGATCGCTTGGAACGACCCAGAGGTTGGAATCCAGTGGCCATCTGACGTCGAGATCCTTGTCAGCGATCGCGACAACGAAGCACCTTCACTGTCAGAGGTGAAGGACTCCCTCCCCTTCCGTCTCTAATTGCCAACGTGAGGGGGCAAACGTCCGGGCTCGGAGCGGTTTGCCTGGACAGGTTCCTTGAGAGCGAGCCTGCGAGCGAACGCGGAACCTGGAAGGCAGAAGCGCTCCGAGCGAACGAGTGCCCCGGGCGGCGCGGCGGGCCGAAGGCCTGCCGAAGTCATCCTTCGCCC
>CAZZKI010000030.1:1997-9472 GCA_964654785.1 uncultured Solirubrobacteraceae bacterium | reverse complement strand
GGCCTGAAATGGTCGGCCGTTTTTCTTAGAGGCTGCCGAGGTACCACTCGTAGGTCGCGGCGATGCCCTCCCGCAGCCCGATGCTGGCCTCCCACCCGAGGCCGGTGAGCCGCGAGACGTCGAGCAACTTTCGTGGGGTCCCGTCAGGCTTCGTTGAATCCCACTCAAGGCGTCCCTCGAAGCCTGTGATGCTCGCTACAAGTTCTGCGAGCTCGCGAATCGAAACGTCCTCGCCAACGCCAAGGTTTACGGGCTCGGGCGAATCCCAATGCTCAAGCAGGTAGAGGCAAGCTGCGGCAAGGTCATCAACATGCAGGAACTCACGCAGCGGTGACCCAGTACCCCACAAGGTGACTGACTCGGCGCCCGATTCCTTCGCCTCATGGAAGCGTCGGATCATCGCTGGAAGAACATGGCTGGTCTTCAAGTCGAAGTTGTCGTTGGGGCCGTAGAGGTTGGTCGGCATCGCTGAGATCCAGTGGAGCCCGTGTTGCCGCCTTACGGCTTGGACCTGCATGATCCCCGCGATCTTGGCGATCGCGTAGGCATCGTTTGTCGGCTCAAGTGGGCCGGTAAGGAGCGAGTCTTCACGGATCGGCTGCTCGGCGAGTTTTGGGTAGATGCAAGAGGAGCCAAGAAACAGAAGGCGTGGAACGCCAACCGCCGCAGCCGAGTCCATCAGGTTCACTTGGATCCTCAGGTTCTGGCTGATGAAGTCCGCCGGCCATGTGTCGTTGGCGAGGATCCCGCCGACCTTGGCCGCAGCATCGATTACGACATCGGGCCGTTCAGCCTCCATGAACTGAGCTGTGGCCGCTCGGTCGGTTAGGTCTAAGTCTGCGGAAGTTCGAAGGACAAGATTTGAGAACCCTTCAGCCTCAAACCTCCTCACCAGAGCTGAGCCAACGAGCCCGGTGTGGCCGGCAATGTGGACTTTCGAGTCTTTGCTGATGGGCCCAGGGGTGTACTCGCTCACACCTGTAAGCGTAAGGCGAAAGCGGCGGCCGTCGCCCGACCGGTGCGGCTCCTGCACTGCTCTCGTATCGTGAAGGCTCTAAATGTCGAAGAAAGCATTGATCACCGGAATAACTGGCCAAGACGGGTCCTATCTGGCCGAACTCTTGATCGAAAAGGGCTACGAGGTACACGGGATTGTTCGCCGGGCGAGCTCGTTCAACACCCAGCGGATTGACCACCTCTATACCGACCCGCATGTTGCCGACGCCAAGCTTTTCCTCCACTACGGCGACCTCTCCGATGGGACGCGCTTGGCAACCCTCCTAGAAGAGCTTCAGCCAGATGAGATCTACAACCTTGCTGCGCAAAGCCATGTGCGTGTTTCATTCGATGAACCGCTGTTCACCGGCCAGGTAACAGGGCTTGGTGCAACACGCCTGCTTGAGGCACTCCGCATCAGCAAGGTCCAAGCTCGCTACTACCAAGCCAGCAGCTCGGAGATGTTCGGGGCGAGCCCACCACCCCAGGATGAGAACACTCCGTTCTATCCACGCTCCCCCTACGGGGCAGCGAAGGTCTACGCCTACTGGATGACCAAGAACTACCGAGAGGCGTACGGTCTGTTTGCCACCAACGGAGTCCTTTTCAACCACGAGAGCCCCCGCCGCGGCGAGACCTTTGTAACCCGAAAGGTCACCAAGGCAGCAGCCCGGATCGCAGCCGGACTGCAGGATTACCTCTATCTGGGAAACCTTGACGCAGTTCGCGACTGGGGCTACGCCCCCGAATATGTCGAAGCGATGTGGCGCATGCTGCAGGCCGATGAGCCAGATGACTTTGTTGTCGCCACTGGCGTCGGCTACACAGTACGAGACCTAGTTGAAGCCGCCTTTACCCGAGTTGGACTCAACTGGGAGGACTACGTCCGCTTTGACGAGCGTTACTTGCGGCCCACCGAAGTTGACTCGCTGATTGGCGATGCTACAAAGGCGGAATCCAAGCTTGACTGGAAGGCTGAGACCCTCGCTCCGAAACTTGCTGAGATCATGGTTGACGCTGAGGTTGAAGCGATCCGCAAGGCAGGCAGCGGGACCTAGCCATGTCACTCGGCGTGACGATCGCCCTGTTCGTCGTAGTTGCAGCTGGAACGTGGCTGGCAGTGGCGGCGCTTGTTCCAGGCGACGGTCGCAAACGGCTGACTCTTGTTGCTTGGTTTGGCTTGGCTGTAGCTCCATTCATTGCCAGCCCACTGCTTTGGGGTGGAAATGACATCAGCGCGTTGCCGATTTCCGCGATCACCTCGTTCAGTCTTCTGCTAATCGCAGGGCTTGCGCTTTCGCTTCGAAGCTCACGGCAATTCCCACCCGGCTTAAGGCCAATCGCACTAGCTTCGCTGGGGCTCTGGGTGACGATGATCATTTGCAACATCGGGGCGGGCGCACCAACCGAGCTACGAGCAATCTCTGGTGGGCTCGCACTTGCTGTCGTATTCCTGACGGTTGATGAGTCCAAGTGGCCGCTTGCTGGATTGCGCTGGGGGCTCGTGACCCTCACGGTGCTTTCGCTAATCCTCGGCTTCACGAACGAGCAGGCATGGACGCAGGACATGCAGAGGTTCCCGCTTCCTATTGCCCCACCTATTGAAGGTCGCCTGATCGGACTCAGCTTCTCCCCCAACCACCTTGGTTACATCGCTGGGCTAGTGATCGTGATGCAGATACTGGGTCCCAAGACAAGACTCCCGACGATTCCCGTGGTGACACTTGCCACGATCACCGTTCTCTACTCCGGCTCCAGGTCCACCCTTCTTGGCCTTGGGATTGCGGCGGCAGCTGCAGTTCTAGTTGGCCGTCGCCGTTCACCTCTCTGGTGGGTCACTGCGACGGGCTCCGCGATTGCGACTTGGTTCCTCATCTCAACTTCGCTGGGTGTCACTGGCAACGCCGACACGTTTAACGGTCGCACTGTCATCTGGGAAGCCGTAGTTGACTCGTTCAGCTCTAACCCAATTTTCGGGATCGGCCCTGGTGGCTGGTCGCGCTTGGTTGACGCGTATCACCTTCCCCAATACGCAGTAGAGGGACACAACCAAGTAATTGACACCCTCGGCAAGCAGGGCTCAATTGGCCTTCTCATGCTGGTGGTCTGGTTCCTGATCGCCATTTTCACGATCTGGCGACTCAAAGGACCGCGCCGTGTTCTACCGGCAGCCTTGTTGGGCTTCATGGTCGGCAGGTCATTCTTCGAGGTTCCGCTTGATGTCTACTTCATTGGCCCGGGAACCATTTCGATAGCTGCCTTCGCAGCGGCAGCCGCATGGATTCCAACTACAGCTTTCGTGCGGGCTAGGCCTGCAATACAGCCTCGCCGAGTTGGCCCCGTTCGACCGGGCAGCTACCGTCGGCCACCCACTGTTAGTCCGCCAAGTCCCTAATTCGCTTGGCGGGCACACCGCCGTATAGGCCATTAGGTGAAGTGCTACTCGTGACCACTGCACCGGACAACACGACGCAGCCATCAGCCACTTCGACTCCCGGTGAGAGCACGGCGTTCTGAGGAATCCAGCAGCCCCTCCCGATTCGCACAGGACGGTCAATGTCGCCGTGGCCTCGCCGGCGTTCTGGCCCACCAAGAGGATGGGTGCGGGTAACGATCATCACGCCGCGACCAACGAAGGAGTTATCACCGACCTCTAGCCCAGCGTCGCCGTCGTAGTCGATTCGATCAATCTTGCAGCCACTTCCAATCACAGCTTTCTTGCTGCCAAACCGACACCCAGGCCTGATGCTCGTGCCCGTGCCGATCTGCATCCCCCAAAGCCGCAAGAAGAACACTCGCGGCCGTTCCGGGAGGAATCGTGAAGAGAGGATGGTGTTGACCCACAGCTCGACGACCAGCGCCTTCTGAAGCAACCGCAGCCTGCGGGTCACTGCGTGCACGACTCGGCCGCTCGTGGACGCTTGGGACTGTCCGCCTGAAGATTCCATCTACACGAAAGTCTGTCGGGCATTGGCGCGCGCCGCAGTTACGCACGAGGCATGCCAGCCCAACCCTGATCACTTGAGGGCACTGGAGGTACCCTTGCCACGTGGCTGAGGCCGACCAGAGAACCAGTCCAGCACCCGCGAGGCAGGCAATCACTTACACGGCCTTGGGGGCTCTTCCTCGTGCTCTTGGATTCCTGCTGCTTCCTGTTTACACCCGGGCCTTGGGTGCCGGCGACTACGGCCGAATGTCAATCGCGATGGCGATCTTTTCCATCGCTGTATTCCTGATGAGCTCAGGACTGGAGATCTCGGTCTTCAGGAGTTGGTTTGAGCTTCGCTCCGACCCAGACCGGCAGGAGGCTTTCGTTCAATCTGCCTGGCGCTTCCTGATTGTCTTCCCTCTGGCCACCGCATTGGTTCTGGGGCTTGCTGCGATGATGGTGGGAGGATTCGTTGACCTCACAGGCGAACAGATTGCCCTCGCCTTGCTGGCTTCAGCGGCCCAGACAGCGTCCACAGTCGTCCCGACCGCAGTTGCACGGGCACGGGAAGATCTCCGTCGCTATGTCTGGCTGAGCCTGACCTCAACGATCCCAACGGTCGCAACTTCAATTCTCTTTGTGGTTGTACTTGACCTTGGGGTGACGGGCTGGGTCGCGGCAATAGCGATTGGACAAACCATCTCGCTCGGGTTCGCTTTCGCGATCGTCCCTTGGAAGCGAAGCAAGTTTGACTGGCCTCTGGTGAGGATGGGGATCACCTTCGGCCTGCCGACAGTCCCGCACCAAGCCGCAGCGTGGGCCCTCAACCTTGCCGACCGCCTCGTGCTTGCTGGCATCGTCAGCAGCGCTGCCCTCGGCGTCTACAGCCTTGGCGCAAACTTGGCTATTCCGGTGATGGTGGCTGTCATGAGCCTTGGCCAGTCAATGATGCCCAGCTGGTCCCGCGCTGGAAGTGGCGAGATCAGCTCCCTGAGGCTTGACCGTTTGGTCGCGGGCCAAGTGGCGGCAATCGCAGTGATCGCTGGAGCGGTGGGACTAATGGCCTCGCCACTTGTTGCACTTATGTCACCGCCGTCCTTTGCTGCAGCTGCAGAGGTAGTCGGTTGGATCGCTCTTGGCTACGGGTTTCTTGGCCTGTATTACATCCCGGCCGGGTGCATCAACCTGGCAACGGGGCGCAATCGTTTGATCTGGCTCGGGAGCACCATTGGAGCTGGAGTCAACATCGTTCTCCTCTTTGTGATCGTCCCGAGTGGCGGAATCCGGGCTGCGGCAATCGCTTCGGCCGTTGGATACGCAGTCCTCCTCTTATGCACCTCTGCCTACTGGCTGGTGGTTCGAGGCGACTCGACGATTCGAATCCCTTGGCGTTCAGTCATCCCGCCGGTCATTGTTGTTGCAGCCATTTGGGTGGCAACGGACCTGATGCTGCCGCTGACTGGCGCCGCTGGCTTCTCCTCAAGGCTTGGAGCCTGCCTTCTGCTTGTCGCCGGAGCAACTGCCACAGGCGCGTTCGGCCCAGCGCGCGATGTACTCGTCGGCTTGCAGGCCCGGATCAGCCGCGCCTAACGAGCATTAGCGACAAGCGGCTCGTAGACGCTGTCTCGCATCTGCGAGCCAATGGCATCCCAGTCCAAAGCGGTCGCAGCGTAGGTGGCTGCAGCCTTGCCAAGATCCTTAGCCAGCTCAGGGTCGCTTAAGCAACTTCCAAGGGCAGCTGCAAGTGCTGCGGTGTCACTTGGGGGAACCACAATCCCTCTACCGTCAACTGTTCGTGGAAGCTCTCCTACCGCGGTGGTGACGACACAGGCTCCCTGAGTCATCGCGAAGATCACCGACCCGCTCTGGCTGGCGTCAAGGAAAGGAAGTGCGACGACGTCCGCGGCGGCGACGACAGAGTCAAGGTCGCGCTGGGACAGAGGCTCGAGCGACGCAAGCCAGCGAATCCTCACTTGGGCACCTGCTGCACGAGCTACAAGGGTGTCGAGATAGTCATCGTCGAGGGCTGCTCCGCCGATCACAAGAAGCGGCCGGTCGGAAAGCTCAGCAACAGCGCTGATCAGGTCCTCAATCCCTTTTCTCCTGCGGATCTGGCCGAAGAAGGAAACGACCTTCTCGTTCGGTTCCATCCCCAGCCTCTGTCGGGCCTCCTCTCGGGTTAATGAGCCGCCTACATGAGCGTAATTCCCGTGTTCCACAACCGCGACCTTGCCCTCGAACGAAGGGTTAGCCCTTGAAAATCCCTCGGCGAGAACCGGTCCATGGACCACCACAACCGCCGCCTGTTCAAGCATCGCCTTAAGGCTCTCCGAGGCTGATTCATCTCCGGCTCTTTGCGTTGGGTTGTGAACTGTCAGAACGACTGTGGCGTTCCTGGCGACACGCCGCGCGGCCTTCAAGAGCGCTGCGTCAATCGGCTCCTGCCACTGGACGTGGATGACGTCCGGCCTCCATTTGGCGACGACTGCGACAAGGCGCGCGATGCCGGCGGCGGCAGCTGGTGCCTTTCGCCACTTCGGAACGCCGACCGCTGCGGGCGGGTAAGCCCCAATGTCAGCACTTGACCCAGCAGGACCAGCCACCTTGACTTCCACCCCGTTGGCTCGAAGTCCCTCGGCAAGACCGCGCGAATAAGGGTTACCCCAAGACCTGTCTAGAACTAGAACTCGCACGGAGCTAGAAGTTAGTCGCTTCGTACAACTGCGCGGATGAACTCAAGGTTCCCGATCAGGTAACGGCGCCAAAGCCGCCGGGGCTCGGCAAGAAGTCTGTGTAGCCATTCGAGCCCAACCTTCTGCAAAACCTCTGGGGACTCTTCGACTGTCCCAGCAATGAAGTCAAAGGCTGCGCCAACTGCAACGCAAACAATTCCCGTGGATTGGGACAGCCTCAGGACTTCGAAGTCCTGCCTAGGGGTCCCAAGGCCAACCCATACGACTGTGGCACCAGTGTCCTTGATCCGCGAATCCTGTTCCGCGAATTCAGCGTCCGTTAGCTGGCGAAAGGGCGGACTCTCAGTGCCGACGATCAACGCCCCTGGGAACTGTGCCTCCAGCTCGGCTTGCATGCTTGCGAGCACCTCAGGAGTTGAGCCAAGCAGGAAGTGCTTTGTCGCGGTGTCGCGCCCTTCGTCCATGACTCTGCGGAGCAGATCCACGCCTCGGGTTTGATTTACGCGCGGCCACTCGCGGCGCAACGCCGACGTCCACACGAGCGGCTTGCCGTCGACGAGGTTCATTCCAGCGCCATTCAGCGTGCCCGCAAGTTCTGCTTCCTTATCGGACAGGGCCACAGTCCAAGCGTTGACGAGGTGGACATCCTTCCTCGCTCTTCCGGGAAGGCCCCGGATGATCAAGCCAGCAGCATCCTCAAGATTCGTGCGCTCCACCTCGACCTTGCCGATCTTGGAAGTCAACCGCGTCCTTCTAATCAGATGATCGGCGGGGTAGTGAAGCTTCGTCCGCTCCTTATTGCGACCAGCTGCCAGAGCTGCCACAACTCCTGCAGCGAATCGATCTGCCATCTCCTC
>CAZZKI010000030.1:0-1897 GCA_964654785.1 uncultured Solirubrobacteraceae bacterium | reverse complement strand
ACAGCAAGGAAGTCCGCAGCGGCTGCCAGCTCAGCTTTCTCAACCGGGTCGAATACTCCACCCTGAAGCAACAGCCACGGTCGCGACTTCGCGGCTTCCGTAGCCATCGCTTCATCTTCTCCAGTACCAACTACAAGCAGACGGAAGTCAGGGTCTGCTGCTGCCACCAGGTCACACGCCTCAATCAAGAAGCTGAGCCGCTTACGCGGAAGCAGTGCGCCCATGAACAGGCCCGTGTGACCTTGCGTGAGGCCCAAGGCCGAACGCACTTCGCTGGCCCGCTCGCCTGTCACTGCCTCTCTGGCAGCAGAGAGGAGCGATGTATCCACAGAGTTCTGGATGGGGGTGATTCGGTCTGCTGGAAATCCTGCGCGCTTGAGCCAATCAGCAGTGCCTTCTGTGTACGCGAAATACCAGTCCACCCGCTCCTGAAGAGCTAGCTTGCCTCGCCTCTCAAGCCCGGTGATCGGCTTGTGGACTACGCGAGCCATTCCCCAAAAGGCGCTCGGAAGACCTCGCTTCCGGCGGTACGAGAGGTAGCGAAGCGTGTCTACGTTTCGAAGGCCATCCTCAGTGATCAAGAGATCTGCGTCAAAGGCTGGCTGCCAGAGCGGGCGCAGCTCAAGCGAGCGGTGGCCGACGGCGAGCTTCTTCTCGTCGAGTGGAATCGCCCAGTCAAGCGCGCGTTCGTCACCGGCATTCGAATTGCTTATGGGAGCGCCGCCATGCGCAAGGTCTAGGTCAATCCCCTGTGCGTCAAGGCGCTCGCGGAGAAGTTCAAAGAACCGCAGCCTGTACTGAGGCATCCAAGGGTGAACAATCGCGACGCGGGGCCGACTCATCAAACAGACCTGCCGAGGGCGGCAGCGTGGGCCTCAGGATCTTCAAATCGTTGGCCAACAACCCGTGCTGGGTTGCCGGCAACAATTGAGTTGGGCGGAACGTCCTTTGTGACGACTGAGCCCGCGGCAACAACCGACATCGAACCGATCGTCACCCCACCGAGGATTACCGCTCCATAGCCAATCCAGACATCCCAGCCGATTGACACAGGGGTACTCAGTCGCTCTGGATCGTCACCGACCCATGTCGCCCTGCGGGTCATCACGCCAAGCTGGCGATGGTCGTGATCAGTACGACCGACGATGCCCACCGAGTCGGCGATGAGGGCCCCATCCCCAATCTCGCCGTCAACCATGATGGTCACGTTTCGACCGATGTAAACGTCGTCGCCAAGTTTGAGGCTCGTTGGCGCCCACAGCCTGGAGCCGGGCAGAACCCGCAGGTCTGATCCGTGCGAAACATTGGCGCCCACCGCAGCTTTGCGCCAAGCCTGTTCCGCCACCGCGGATACGAGCTTAAGGTTCCGGATGCGCCTTACCAGCGGCGGTTTGGAATTGCTCACGGCAAACCCTTAGGCGGTGTTTGCAGGGCCCCGCTCGGGAGCGGTAATCACCGGTGCGTCAAGGTCCGGGACTTCGTCGCCGTAACCACCGTAGCCGTAGCCATAGCCGTAGCCGTAGCCATAGCCATAGCCATAGCCGTAATAGCCCAAGCCAGTCTGATACGGCATCGCGTTGGCAATCGTCCCGACCACGCGAGAGTTGATGCTCGTAAGCGATTCAACTGCTCGGCGAACTGGCTCGCGGCGCGTGCGGCCAGCGCGCACAACGATGATCGCGCCGTCAACAACCTTGGAAATAACAGCTGCGTCAGTCACGGCGAGCACCGGTGTTGCGTCAATAACGACATAGTCAAAACGCGAGCGGAGGTCCGACACGACTTCGCGCATCTTGCCGCTGCCAAGGATCTCGCTGGCGTTTGGCGGAATGGGCCCAGAGGCGATTACGCTCAGGAGGCCGCGGTTCCAATCAATCAGGCACTCGTCAATCGAGTT
>CAZZKI010000029.1:1233-9478 GCA_964654785.1 uncultured Solirubrobacteraceae bacterium | reverse complement strand
CGCCGCGGGCCGCCCATACATTGTTGACGTTGACGCTTGCGGCCATGACGCGAACGATGACTTCGAAGGCTCCGGGCTCGGGGACCTCGACCTCTTCAAGGCGGATTGCGTCGATCGGTTCACCAAAGGCGCCGTCGCGAATTACCCATGCAGCCATCTTGTCCGGAAGGACTCCGGGTTCAACAGAAGGGGTGGAAAGATTTGAGATGTCGATGCTCACTGGTGGGTGCTCCGTTGTAGGGGGCGGATTTCGCGACCGATGCTATCGGGGAAACCGGTGTCAGGTGTCTGCCCGAGTCAAATTTCGACTCAGCCATGTGTAAACGACGCGGTATCCGGGTCGCGGTGGTACCTTGACGAGCTAGGAGTGACGGGTGTCACTCGGGGAGAACAAAGGAGAGATTTACCAATGAGTCGCAACACCCGCCTTAACCGGCTAGTCGTGCTTGCCATCGCAGCGGTCGGTGCCTCAGCAATTACGGGCACAGCCTCAGCAGCAACGACCATTTCCGCTCTTTCAACGTCATCCAAGACTGCTGTTTCGGCTAAGGCGCTGACTGCCACCGTTACTCCCGCGAGTGGCTCGGTGTTTGTTACAGCCACAATCAAGAGCGCTGGGGCCGATGTCCCAGCCGTTACAGGTGTGTCGACCGCTGGCGGCAAGGTCACGCTCAAGCTGACGACAACAGGCCTTGCGATTGCCAAGAGCTGCGGGTCGCACGCATTCACAGTCTCAGCGACGACGGCTGGCGGAGTCACCACCACAGCCAGCGGGACCCTGGCCAAGGCCACGTCTTGCACCAAGGCGACCACAGTTCCAACTGCAGCTGCTGGAGCTCCTGCCTACTGCGAGTTTGTCGCTGATGCTGCGGGCAACTGCCTTCTTCCGTACCCCAGCAACTTCTTCACCAAGAAGGACTCAACAAGCGGTACCGGAATCCGAGTAAACCTGAACCGTCTCGCCACTATCGCTAACAAGAACGGCGTGCATGTTGATCCGACGGAGTGGAACCGGAACGATGGGTTCAGCCCGACGCCGAAGATCATCGTCACCGTTCCAGGACTGGTCCAGGAGACGGATTCGCGCACTGGACTCGCGTCTATCGCTACCAACAGCGCATGGCCAACCATCGGCAATATTGGCTCTTACTCAAGCTCAGCCGCTTCTGTAGTACTTGTTGACAAGGAGAATGGAACCCGTGTCCCAGTGTGGGCTGAGCTGGACTCAACAGTTGGGCATGCAATTCGCCCAGTGCTTATTCACCCTGCGGTGGCTCTTAAGGACGGTCACACCTACGTTGTGGGGCTCCAGAAGCTGAAGACTTCAACCAATACAGACGTCCCAGTCAGCAAGGCGTTTGCCCTCTACAGAGACTCCAAGATCACGACCAGTTCCAAGATTGAGTCGCGCCGTGGCACATTCGAGGAGGACTTCTCGGCGCTCGCTAAGGGTGGGGTTACCCGGGCGAACCTCCAGCTTGCTTGGGAGTTCACCGTAGGGAGTACGGCCAGCCTCACCCGTCGCATGCTGGCAATTCGAAATAACGCTTTTGCCCAACTCGGGGATACGAACCTTGCGGACCTCGTGCCGCAGGGCTCATCGCCTAGCTTCACCATTACGAGCACTACTGACTTCACTGAAGTTCAGAACTCAAAGGTTGCTCGCCGGGTTGTTGGTCGGATCACGACACCTTGCTACCTCACCAGCGTCAACGGAGTTCCGTGTGCTCCGGGTAGCGTCTTCAACTACTCGGGATCAGGTGTTGATGCGACCCCAGTCCAGAACGGCACATACTCATCCGAGTTCCGTTGCGAGATCCCTCGCTCCGCATTCTCTGACAGGACATCCTCCGGTACTGCAGTCGCTAAGCCGCCTGTCATCTACGGCCACGGCCTCCTTGGAAGCAAGGGAGAGGTCGGATCGGATGCTCAAGTTGATTTCGCGGACCAGTACGGGTACGTCTACTGCGCGACTGACGAGGCCGGCTTCGCTTCTGAGGATGTCGCCACTGCGATCGTCGCTCTTGGCGACCTGAGCCACTTCAACAAGATGGCTGACCGCACGCAGCAGGGACTGCTCAATGAGCTGTTCCTTGGGCGGGCGCTTGTCTCAGCTGGGGGTCTGCGCACAAACGCAGCCTTCCAAGACAGTTCGGGGGCAAGCCTCCTCTCAGGCAACCGCCTCTTCTATGACGGGAACAGTCAAGGTGGAATTCTCGGTGGCGCGCTGACTGCGATCGCACCCGACTTTGACCACGCTGTGCTTGGAGTTAACGGGATGACCTACTCCACGCTTCTGGACCGGTCGAAGGACTTCGTCAGCTATAACGCTGCCGCCTATGTCCCTAACTACACCGTTCCAATTGACCGGTCAATCGGTCTCGCGCTCGCTCAGGACCTTTGGGACCGAGCAGAGCCAAGTGGCTATGTCAACCACATGACGACTGACCCGCTGCCAAACACTCCAGCCCACACAGTGCTGATGCAGATTGGCCTCGGCGACTTCCAGGTGGCAAACATCACTGCTGACACGGAGGCGCGAACAATTGGCGCCAAGATGGTCACGCAAATGCCATCCTCATCGCGAGTTGGAACAACCAATCCCGGTTGGAATATCCCATTCGTGACCGCTGGTTCAGCTGGATGGGGTGGATCAGCATTGGTCTACTTCGACTCAGGCCCAATCCGTGACGGAGGGGCACTTGGTAACAACCCGCCGATTTTCGCGAATGCGATCCCAGCATCAACCGACGGGCACGATCCGCACGAGCATCCGCGACGCTCGGCTCAGGGTCGTGAGATGAAGGCAGGATTCCTCCAGGTGGGTGGCACGATTAAGAACACCTGCGGACTAATCCAATGCCTCGCAGGCGGTTACGCAGGCCCGTAGTCAGCTAGTTGGCAGCCGCTTGAGCCGGCTACCGAAGGTGTGAACTCTGCTGCTGCCTTAGGGCAGCAGCAGTTTGTTCTGGGCGCTCTCGCGCTCAGGTCCAACGAGCAGCTTCGAAGTAGCCATCGAATCGGCGACTATCTCGCAAGTTCCCGGGACGAGAGTTGCGGAGATCGTTCCCGAGCCACCAGCTGGAATACGGCCTGAATCAGCTTGATCGGCGACACAGCCACCATCAAACGACCGAAGGCTTACCTGAGCGACAGGAGCACCAGTCTTGTTAGCGATCTTGATCGTGATCGGGCCAGCTCCAATTTCACTCGGTGAAATGTGAGTCGCCTTGCCGTCAAGCACTAGCCCTGCGATCTTGGTGACGGGTGGGCGGAAGCCCTTGTTGCTGTCACGGCTGTCCCCACAGCCAACGCTGATCGCGGCAACCGTTGCCAGCGCGAAGGCCGAGGTAATTCGGAGGTTCTTTGTGTTGTTAACTCTCATCTCCCGCCGAGAGGTTAGATCACGCGGCGCCGCTTGGCGAATCAAGCACGGGGAAGGGCAGCTCGATTACCTCCGCCTCAACTCCGCCAGCGTCGAGGATCTTGCCCGGCGCTGCTTCAACTCTCACCATCGCCAGGGCAGTTACTGCGTCGCCGGGTGGGGCTGCCACCGATCCCACAGTCCCAACTTCCTTACCTTCCGAATCGAGGAGTGCTGTTCCTGGCTGCACCTCGTCGTCAAGCATTAGGCCCCGCAGGATCCGATTTGGGCTTCCTCTGTAGTGGAGGCGGGCAACAGTCTCCTGGCCGACGTAGCAGCCCTTGGTGAAGGAGACCAGCCGGTGGTTTAGGTCGGCCTCCTGAGGGATGGTGGAGTCGTTGATGTCAACTCCATAAAGCGGCATTCCTGCCTGAACGCGGAGGTATTGGGCTGCAGCCTCATCGCCTTCGGTTGCTCCCGCTGCGAGGAGGGCTGTCCGAACTCCGTCCGCCTTCTCCGTCGGGCAGAGAATGTCTGCCCCTTCGGCGGTAACGACCATCGTCACACGACTACCGCCGAGCAGCGCTTGGCGGCTCATGTGTTCGTCGTGAAGGTCGGTAGTGCCGGCGATTCGATCGGCCTTGGGGCCGACCAGTGAGAGTTGCGCTGTTTCGAGAGTTGCTTTGCCAAGCTCGGCGTTGTGGCCGACTGCGGCCTTGCGCAGAGTGTCGAACAGGTCTTGCAGGCTGACCCGGTCGGTCGTCAGATGGAAATCAGCATCGCCCAATCGAAGAACACGAACGATTCCGAGCATCTTTCCCTTGGCGGTCAGGAGAGCCGCCTCACAGCCTTCCCCAACGGCGAGCGCCTCGATGTCATTTGAAAGTTGCCCCTGGAGAAGTGCGGCAGCGTCTTCACCTTTGAGAGTCAGGCGCCCTTTCCATGACCTGTCAATAAGTCCGCAGCCGTTTTCGAGCGTGGCGAGGGCGGTTGGATCGGGTCGCCACGGAGGCGCCGGAGGACCGTCTTTGAGTGTTTCCTGCTCTCTGCTCACTGGGGCGAGCATAGCCTTGGTGAAGGCGCAGGGTTTAGGTGTGCCATAATTTTAGATATGGCGCGCATTGACACTGAGCGATCTCGAGCAGTTGAGGACTACGCCAAGGCAATCCATGACTTGGCCGATGTCGCTGACGATGGGTCGGTCGGGACCAATTCGCTTGCCTCGCGGCTTGATGTGACACCAGCTTCGGCCTCTGGAATGGTGCGTCGCCTTGAGAGTCTTGGGCTGGTCAAGCACACTCCGTACCGTGGAGTGCGGTTAACAGGCGAAGGCGAGAGGGTTGCTCTCTCAGTTATTCGCCGCCACCGGCTCCTCGAAACATTCCTTGCTGTCAGGCTCGGGCTTCCCTGGGACAGAGTTCACGCTGAGGCAGAAGTCTTGGAACATGTTCTCTCGAGCGAACTTGAGGCTGCGATAGCCGCAGACCTTGGCGACCCGGAGCGCGACCCACATGGAGCGCCGATCCCAAGGGCTGACGGGTCTCTTCCCGGAGGCGCAACTGCAGCACTGAGTGATCTGGAGGAGGGCGCAGTGGCGACCTTCGTGCGAATTCCGGATGAACGGCCAGACATGCTTCGCTGGCTTTCCGATCGGGCAATTCTTCCTGGGGTTGTGATCGAGGTGGTGGGTCGGGACCCATTTGGTGGTCCGACCCGGATCACAGTGGACGGAGTGGAGCACTCGCTTGGGGCAGAACTGGCTGGTGCTATGGGGATGGCACGTAAGTGACGGCGACTGGTCGAACGGGGCGTTGGCGCCGGCTGACTCCGATGATGGGGCCGGCCTTTGTGGCATCGGTCGCTTATGTAGACCCCGGGAACTTCGCCACCAACACCACTGCGGGGGCCCGTTACGGCGACACACTCATCTGGGTGGTCGTCTCGGCCAACCTGATGGCGATGCTCATTCAATGGCTTTCAGCGCGCCTTGGAGTGGTCACCGGCAAGAGCCTTCCTGAGGTTTGTCGCGAGCGGTTTTCGCCGCGTGTATCGAAGGTTCTGTGGCTGCAGGCTGAGGTTGTGGCAATGGCTTGCGACCTCGCAGAGGTTGTTGGCGCGGCGATTGCGCTTGACATGCTGTTCGGAATCCCTCTGTTTGTTGGCGGTCTGATCGCTGGCGTGGTTGCGACCGCCCTTCTGGAAATGGAACGGCGTGGCCACAGGCGGTTTGAAGTTGTGATCGTGGGAATGCTCGCTGCGATCCTGCTCGGGTTTCTCTACTCAGCACTTCGGGCAGGGGGTGATCTGGGTGCGGCAGCTCGGGGCTTCAAGCCCCACTTCGACGGCGGTGGCTCGATCACCCTTGCGGTCGGAATCCTCGGAGCGACAGTGATGCCACATGTCATCTACCTCCACTCAGCCCTCTCAGCGCGCAGGGCAACACCCGAAGACAAGGCTGAGACATCGGCTTTGCTCAGGGCTACCCGCAGTGATGTGATCATCGCCCTTAGCGCTGCTGGCCTCGTCAACCTGGCGATGCTCTGGGTAGCTGCGACATTGCTTCACCCACTTCCTGGAGACCCAGGCGAGTCGCTGCAAGGGGCACACGATGCCTACACGGCAGTCGCGGGCAGCGGGACTGCGCTTGCTTTCGCGTTGGCCCTGTTGATCTCAGGGTTTGCCTCATCAAGCGTCGGAACCTTCTCCGGCCAGATCGTGATGGAAGGTTTCACGGGCCGCCGGATCCCAGTGTTGCTGCGGCGCGCAATCACGCTTGCTCCTGCGCTGGTGGTCCTTGGACTTGGGATTAACGCGACTGATGCTCTGATCGTGAGTCAGGTGATCCTGTCATTCGGGATTCCGTTTGCTCTCATTCCGTTGGTCAAGTTCACTTCGGATGGCATGATCATGCGCGGTCTCACATCACGCAGAACGACGACTGTTGTGGCAGTTGTCGTGACGGCCGCAATCATTGCGCTCAACGGAGTTCTGCTTGTCAGTCTCGCGATGGGGAACTGAGGCGAACGCGCATCGCGCTAGCCTTCCAGCCAATGAGCTTTTCAACTGACTTCGAAGCGATCACGGCCCAGCTCCCAGAGGACTGGACCGATCTTGACCTCGACCTGAGGATCTTTGATGAAACTCGCTACGTCGAAGCATCAACCCTGCTGGTCACATGCAATGCTCAGCCCTACAGCCGCCACGACTGGCACTGGCGCATCGCCGTCGCAAATACCTTCGGTCACGCTGCGGCGGTCCCGGCAGTGAAGAGCGCCATGAAGCTCCTCGACGACGTCGGTATCAAGGGCGAGCTGGTTGAGCGAGGTGTTCGCGTGGGCCGTGTTGAGGTAACTCAGGATTGGGGCCGACCTGAGTCGGTCGTTGAGCGCCTCCGCGAGATCCGCTCGCAGTAGCCAGAGCGATGGCAAAGGTGATCGTCTTTACTCCGGACCTCCTGTTCGGATCAAGCTTGGTCGGCGCCTTGGCTGCCCATGGGCACTCGGCAGTCATGTGCTCTGGAGTTGAAGGTCTCTCAGCAGAAGTTGCAGGATCAAGCTGCGTGATTGTGGACCTGACCGACGAGCTCGATGGTCGTTTGGCGGAGCTGAATGAGGTCCAAGCAACTGGCGCCCTTGAAGGGATTGCGCTTCTCGGCTACCACAGCCATGTTGAGCCAGAGAGCCGCGAGGCCGGGCTGGCAGCTGGGATCGCCAAGGTTGTGCCGAGGTCACGCATGCACCGTGAGCCGGCAGCTCTGGTTGACGCCGCTATTGCGTCTTAACGAAGCGGCCGTCAAACATGGCCCGCACATTTAACGGCTTCGCTACGAGTCCGTTTACGAGTTCCCATTGAGCCCACGCTTGCAAGGTTGAGAAGTCAAACGACCCAGCAGTGCCGGCAGGTGGTGTCAACGCAGCGATGGAGGCTGCCATGCGCTGGGGGAGCAGCTTGCTGCCAGCCTTACCGACCTTCTTTGCAACTGCTGACCTTGCAGCCTCAGGCTTCTCAATTGCCTCAGCTGTTCCGTCAGCGAATGCCTTGACAACGGACGAGACAAGCTGTGGGTCCTTGCTCGTCTTGTCACGGGTAGTGACGAGGACCAACTCGGGGTATTCGGGCGCTCCCCACGAATCAACTTTGAAGACGTGGTAGCCAGGGTGTTCGGCTGGGACGGCGACGCCTTCTTCGTTTACAAAGCCAACAGCGGCGGCAGCGTGGCCTCCAAGCAAGGCCTCGATTGCCCCATAACCTGCGTTCCGGAGCTTGACGCTGCGGGGGTCGCCGCCCGCGCCTCGGACGATCGTCCTCGTTACAGCTGCGTCACTGGGGACACCTGTAACTGCCACTACCTTCCCGTTGAGGCTTCTTGGAGAGGCGACATTCGGAGCTGCGATTAGGCCAGCCAGCGGCTTGCCTGTCACAGCCATCACTGCAACAAGGGGGCGGCCCTGCTCGGTCAATGTCGCAAAGTCGTGGATGTCGAGAACGGCGAAGTCAGTCCTGCCCGCAAGCAGAAGTCGCGCTCCATCTCCGGAGGAGGCAGGGGTGCGGAGGGTCACATCAACACCTTGCTTTAGGTCCAATCCCTCGGCTTTTGCCAATAGGAGGCCTGCGTGAATCGGATTAGGGGTCCAATCAAGCATCACGTTTGTCGCCTCTGGTTTCTTGCTTGAACCGCCGCAGGCAACGAGCGCGGAGGCCAAGCAGAGGCAAACAGCAACAAAGTACGCGCGTTGACGGGGCATTTCACAAGCCTAGAGAGGCAGGGCTGTCCGGGGAACCGTCGAAAGTTCACGGTGCCGCTAACACTCAACGAAAGGAGCCGCGGCTAATGGACACAAAACAACTCAAGCCCTATGTGGCCGAATTCGTTGGCACCTT
>CAZZKI010000029.1:0-1133 GCA_964654785.1 uncultured Solirubrobacteraceae bacterium | reverse complement strand
AAGTAGTCAGTAGCTCACGGCTCTAACAGCCCGGCCGCTCACCTAGACTGTGAGCGGCCGATGGCTGGCAGAGTCACATACTCCAAGAACGTCACGCTCTCGCTGTCGCGTTCCTGTGCGTGCCACTGCAAATACTGCGCGTTCGCTACCCATCAGACTCACCTCCAGCCCCCCGAGGAGGTCGAGCGGATTCTTGACAGGGCGGCAAAGTCTGGTGTCAAGGAGCTTCTTATCCTCACCGGAGAACGCCCTGACTCCATCAAGGGAGTTCAAGACGCGTTGGCCGCACTGGGCCATCGCGACTTCACTGACTATGTGATTTGGGCCTGTGAGCGTGCTTTGGAGCGTGGGATCCTGCCGCACACCAACCTGGGACCCGTCTCTCGGGCAGAGTTGGAACGCCTGCGCCCTGTGACTGCCTCCCAAGGACTGATGCTTGAGTCGTCAGCGGAACGGCTCCTGCAGACAGTCCACGCCGGTTCACCTGGAAAGGACCCAAAGGTTCGGTTGGCAACCATCCGGGCAGCTGGGGAACTCAAAATTCCCTTCACAACCGGGATCCTCGTCGGCATCGGAGAGACCGCTGAGGAGCGCCTTGAGTCACTTGATGCGATCGCTGAGGTTCACGCCGAGTACGGACACATTCAGGAAGTGATCCTCCAGAACTTTGTGCCCCACCGCAAGTACTACGGGGAGGAGCCAGCCGCGATCGCTGAGGAAGCAGCTGAGGAGTACTGGCGGAGTGGCCTTGGCAAGCACCCGACACTTGACCTGCCCAGCTGGGCATGCGAGGTCACAGTCGCTGACATGGTCGATCTCGTAAAGGCCACACGCGAACGCATGCCCGACGTAGCGATTCAAGTTCCGCCGAACCTTTCTGACTGGTGGATGGACTTGGTTGATGCAGGTGCGGATGACCTCGGTGGCCTTTCAGCCAATGGCGACCACATTTCTCCGGAACACCCTTTCCCGTCACCTGCCCGGGTCAGCCGAGAGCTGGCAGGCAAGGGGCTCGCTCTCTCTGAACGGCTCTGCGTTCACGCCGGATTCATCAACGAGGAGTGGATTGACGATCGAGTCCTGTCCGTAATCGGATCCGACTTCCCGACCTTCATGCCACGGTCCACTCGGGA
>CAZZKI010000028.1:0-9555 GCA_964654785.1 uncultured Solirubrobacteraceae bacterium | reverse complement strand
GTGAAGAGAGTCGTTCCAAAGTTGCCGTGCGCAACCCGAGTCCACCAGATCGTCAGCCCAGTCTCCTTGACGGTGGACACGGTGATTGTGGCCGCGACCATCACAGTGCTTCCTGCCACGGCAGCAACGGTGGTCGCCGACGGCAAGCGCTTCCAAGCAAAGGGAAGCCCGAGGCCAATGAATGGAAGCATCGGGATCATGTAGCGCGGGCCTGGGACTTGGCCTCCGACCGGCCAAATGTAGCCAGCAACATATGTCCAGTAGATGAGGCAAACGCCGAGGATCGTCAGCGCTTCAGCCTTCAGCCCACGGCGGTACATGAGGACGACGCCGATGGCCGCCATCAGAACGACTGGAGTCAGCGAAATTAGGCCGCGGGGCGACACGAGAATTGACGCATAACCGAGGAGCTTGGGCACGCCGATGCCAAACAGCCCGCTGTTGACAAGGCCGATCACATCGTGGCCAGTCTTTCCAGGCGTAGTGACTGTGTCTTGGTACGACATTGTCGTCACCGAGCCGAAGGCCCAAAGGTTGTAGAGGCCAACAGGGATTACTCCGACGATCACGCCGCCTGCGTATGTGAGCCCGCGCTTGACAACGGAGACCGCGCCCTCTGAGACTGCCTCGCCGCGGAAGGCAGCGTAGAGGCCGACCACAGCACCGCCGAAGGCCAACGGGTACTCAACGAAGACAGCCAGTCCGGCCAAGAGACCGGCCAAGGCGACCAGCTTGAGCGAAGGCGGCTCGCGGCGCTCTCGCAGGAGCACGGCGAAAGCTCCAAACAGAACAAGCGTTGCCATCACATGGCTAAAGAACAAGCCGCAGAAGGGCAGGAGGATCGTGCCCATGCCAAGAGCGATTGAAGACGCGGCACCGGTTCCCGGCTCCCAGCGCTCCGCAAGCGACCTGACGATCAGCAGGATCGCCATCCCGGGAATGATGCAACCGAGCAGAGTCAGCGCCCAGATCATCAGAGCTGAGTTGGCCGAGGTCTTCCGAACCTCCAGAGCAATGGCCCTGCTGCCGCCAAAGCTGGTCAGCTTCAACTTCTTTGGAACTGCGTAGCCTGGAGTTTCCTTCTGAAGTTCGGCCCCGGCAGAGTTACTGAGCGACTGGAAGCCCACTGCTTTGAGCCCGCCGTAGGCAGGCAACAGAACCATTGGCATCCCTGGTGACTTGACGGAGAAGAAGTGGTTGTTGATCCAAGACTTGTCGCCCGTCTCCCAGTGGTACTCGTCAATCTGAGCAGTCCCATTGCCGAGAGCTCGCACGAGCCCGTAGTAGGAGGACTGGGCCCAGCCCGGCGGTTGGACGATCAGAGACAGGCCAAGGCCAAAGCAGAGGACTGCTGCTATCCCGAATCGCTTTGACCTGACGACTGCACGGGTCTGAGTGCTGGAGGTATCAGTCATCTACGCCGGGTGGATGATGCCAGCGGTGAGGGATGGCGCTGTTAGCGCCTGCGGCTCAGCTTCTGCCAAGCCTGAAGCTGTGGCAGTGGGTCAATCGGGTGGCCGCCCTTCTCGTACCAGCCACCAACCCAAATCTCGAAGTGCAAGTGCGGGCCAGTCGAGTGCCCTGTGTTGCCAAGGTTTCCAAGCCACTTGCCAGCCACCACCGTCTGGCCGATCTTGACCCGAGTGGAGCCCTTCATCAGGTGCATAAAGACATAGTCACGACCGTCAATTCCGCGCTCGACGATGTAGTAGCCAGCGCCGTCGGCTTGGTAGGCAGTCCACGAGATTGTGCCCGCCACTGGCGCGACGATCTGCAGGCCTTCAGGCCCAGAGACATCCTGCCCCTGATGGGTATGGCCAGACCGGGCAGCCCCAAACCGCATCTCGGAACCGCCGAATGTCCACCCCGACCCAAGCACCGGGAACCAAGCGCTCTTAACTACCGGCTTTGGTGTCGGCTTCTTGACTGGCTTCTTCTTAGGGGTCTTCTTTTTGGCTGGCTTCTTGACTGGCTTCTTCTTGGGCTTTGGCTTTGGCTTCGGCTTCGGCTGGCCGGGTGTGCCACCTCCACCAGTACCCGGAGTGACTGGTGGCTTGGTGGGCCCGTCAAGCGGAGCGCTGCCACCTCCATCTGCCCCTGCTGGGTCAGCTGCTGAAACGGTCAGGAGGAGGCCAACTGCTAGCGCAGTCAAGGCACGGCGAAGGGTGAGGCTGAAAATGGCCATCTTCATCAGATTGGCCACAAATCCTTAACTCCTCCAGTGGGAACGGAAATTGCAAGCTCGCTTGCGGCGTTTAAACGGCGAGCATGCTGCCCAAGACCTGCAACGCGCCCTGTTTTGAAAGTGGCTCGTTGAGGTTGCCGCACTTCGGCGACTGGACGCACGACGGGCATCCCGACTTACATGGGCAGCCCTTGATTAGAGCGTGGGCATCACTGACCAGCTCTGTGAAGTCGCGGTAGCCCTGCCGCGTCAGGCCTACACCACCTGGGTGAGCTTCGTGAACGAAGATCGTTGGTGCACCTGTTTGCGGATGGTGGTTTGTTGAGAGGCCGCCCAAGTCCCAGCGGTCGCACATGGCAATCAGCGGGAGGACTGCAATCTGGGCGTGCTCTGCAGCATGGAGCGCACCAAGCAGTGTCTCCTCATCGAACCCTTCAAGCATTTCCTCGGGGACCTCAAACCAGATCGCCCGGGTAGAGAACTCAATCGGCGGCATGTCGAGTGGGGTCCAGTCGATCATCTCGTGGTCTTTGAGTCGCTTGCGTTGGAAGCCAGTGACAGTCTCGGTAACGACCACATCGCCGTACTTGAGGGTCACTCCGTTGACTTCGCGCGATTCAAGCTCCTTCTCAATCCAAGTGTCTGTCTCCCGCTTGGCCTGCGTGTACCACTCGCCGTCGAAGGCTCGGAGCATTGCCGTGCCGGACTCCATGTCCAAGGTGTCCACTTCCCACGCCTTGCCAAGGTGGAGGTAGATCGCACCCGGGTGGATCGTTGAGGCAGCGCGCGATGCCTCAAGGCTGCCAATGATCTCGCCGCTGCGAGCGTCAGCCAGCATGATCTGCTTCGGCGACGCAGAGCGGAGCGACACGTCAGCGGCAGGGTATGACTCGGGCCGAGCGAGAACGTACTCCCCTCGTCGCTCGCGCAACATCCCAGCGCTGACGAGAGCGTCACAGCGGCTCTTTAAGTCCTCGGTGAAGAACTCCATATCGGCGGCCGCAAGGGGCTTTTCAAAGGCTGCGCAGAGGAGGTGGGCGCCGAGGATCTCGTCACTGGTTGGGTCCAACACTGCTGACTCAACTGGCCGGTCCAACAATGACTCGGGGTGGCGGCAGAAGAACTGGTCTAGCGCGTCCTCGCCTGCGATGTAGACAGCCAAGCCTTTGCCTCTTCGGCCTGCCCGCCCCCACATCTGCTTGAGGGAAGCAATGGTGCCGGGGAAGCCAACGCAGATCGCAGCGTCCAAGTGGCCAATGTCAATTCCCAGTTCAAGAGCGTTGGTTGAGACAACTCCAACCAGTTCGCCGTTCTGCAATTTCGCTTCAAGCTCGCGGCGTTGCTGTGGCGTGTAGCCAGCCCGGTACGGCGCAATTGCCTTCGCGAGGTCACTGTCACCAGAAGCTTCAAGTCGGTCTGAGGCCATGCGCTGGATCAGCTCAACGGCCCGTCGGGACTTGATGAAGCAAATCGTCCGCGTGCCCTTCCGGATCAGGTCGCAGAAGAGGTCCGCTGCTTCACCAAGGACGCTCGCTCGAGTTCCAAGGTCCTCGTCGAGGATTGGTGGGTTCCAGAGGACAACCTCGCGGCCTGCCGATGGCGCGCCTTCTGAGTCAACAACTGTGAAGTTCCCGATCCCAGTAAGAGTCTCGGCAAGGTCAACTGGGTTTGCGATCGTCGCGCTGGCGAGCATGAACCTTGGGACAGTCCCCCTGGCGCCAGCGACCCGCCGAAGACGGCGAACGACATTGCCAACGTGGGAGCCAAACACCCCGCGGTAAACGTGCGCCTCGTCAATGACCACTGCTGCGAGGTTCCCAAGGAAGTTGGCCCATTGGTCATGGCGGGGAAGAATTCCGAGGTGCAGCATGTCCGGGTTGGTTAGGACCAAGTTGGAATTGCGCCGGATTGCTCCCCTCTCAGACGAGGGAGTGTCACCGTCGTAGATCGCAGGGCGAATTGCCCTCCCGAAGCCCATCTCCTGAATGGCTCGGGCTTGGTCCTGGGCTAGAGCCTTCGTTGGGTAGACGTAGAGGGCACGTGCCTTCGGGTCGCGAAGGAGTGTGTCGAGCACTGGCAGGTTGAAGCCGAGTGACTTGCCTGACGCGGTGGAAGTGCTGAGTATCACCGGGCCGTGGGCTGAGGCGTCCCACGCATCTCGCTGGTGTGCCCAGAGTTGCTCCAGCCCAAGGTCTTCAAGCCTCTCGCGAAGAAGCGGGTGCATGTCGTCAGGCAGGCTTGCGGTGTGGGCCTTCTGGCTTAGGATTTGAGTACGGCTGACGACGACCTCGTCTTTTTCGGCGTGGTTGATGATGGCGTCCCACGCCTGAGGGTCTGATGCCTTTGCCATCGGCCCATCCTAGGCGGAGTGCGAGTGCGCCCGGATCCAATTCACCCGAGTTTCCGCCCTTGTTCACGCCAGACTTGGCGTAGCCATGAAGTGCGCCTACCTAGACCTTGACGGAACCCTCCTCGGCTTCGGAGCATCACTCGTCCACGATGGCGAGGGCAACACTGACCTCTCTGCAGTTCGCGCAATTGAGGCATGCCACCGCGCTGGGGTTGAGGTCGCCTTCATCAGTGGCAGGCGCGAAGCCCAAGTCAGGGAGGACACACGCTTGCTTGGTGGGCGTGCTTATGCCTTCGAATCTGGGGCTTGCCTCGTCACCGATGGTGAGCGGGACTGGCTCACCGGCGACTGGATGCCCGGGACCTTGAGCATCCACGACCAGATCGAAGAGTCGGGCGCTGGAAGGTTGCTGCTTGACGCGTACGCCGGCAGGTTGGAGCACCACGAACCGTGGCATACCGGCCGTGAGGTCTCCCACCTCTACCGCGGTCGGATTGACGCTGAGGAAGCGAACGCGCTTCTAGCCGAAAACGGTCACGACACCCTGCGCCTCTGTGACAACGGTTCTGTCCACCACAAGACTGATGCGCTTGGCGGGCTGCAGAACCTGCGCGCCTACCACCTTGTGCCTAAGGGAGCGACCAAGGCCGGCGCCGTCGCCCGCCACATGCAGATCCGTGGCTACTCCCCAGAGGACTGCATCAGTGTTGGTGACGGCCGTGAAGACCTGGATGTGGCGTCAGTCGTAGGCACCACTTGGCTGGTGGCCAATGCTCTTGAGGCAGACCCAGAAATGGCTGGCCTCGCCGCTGCCCGCACCAATGCGCGAATCGCAGAGGCTTCCAACGGTGCTGGTGTTTATGAGGCGGTCGTCACCACTCTCGCCGAGCGTTAACTCACCAGCCCGCGGTCAATTGCCTCGCGGACGAGGTCGGACCTAGACACTGCTGCCAGCTTGTCTTGAAGATGAGCCCTGTGGGACTCCACAGTCCTAACCGAGAGATGCATTAGCCCGGAGATCTCCACATTGGTGTGGCCCAGTCCAACCAGTCGCAGGACTTCCATTTCCCGATCGGTTAAGGACGTGGCATCACCTCTTGAGTGAAGTCCAGCCAGAGCGACGGAGGCAGTTGGCGAGAGGTACGGCTCGTGCTTGGCGGCGTGGCGAATCGCCTCAAATAGTTGCTCGGGCTCGTCGCTTCGCAGCACGTATCCCAGTGCGCCGTCGCGCAGCACATCGCGGATTACGAGCGGATCTTCAAGCACGGTCAACAGCACGGTTGCCGTGTCTGGTGAACGAGTTTCAAGCTCGGTCACGATTCGCCGAGCTTCCTCGCAGGATCCCCGCGTAACAGCGTCAAGAAGGACAACATCGGGCTTGTGCCCTGCGCAGTATCGAATTGCTGACTCAGTGTCCCCCGCCACAGTTCCAACATGAAGATCCTCTTGGCTCTCAATAAGGCGCGTTAGTCCTGCTGAACTAATCCCGTCGGGAGACGCCAGCACCACCACGATCTCCATCGCCCGTGGGGCCTGAGAGGTTGCCTGCGCAGGAGGCCCAGCCACAGTCTTAACCATCATCGATCCTCACTTTTCCCGGCCCAAACTGTCCCCCAACGGAATCTGTGGGGTAGCGCTAACGCTAACCACGCTTGGGCGGCCCGCAACCCTTTCTGGGAAGAATCAGATAAGTCCGGCGAGTTCCTTGCCGGCTTCTCGAAGAGCTTTCAGGTCACCCGCCTCAATCACTACCTGGAGGTCAATGATCCGCTCTTCGACAAGGTCAAGCCCATTTACTCCACAAACTGCAGCGCAGCCAAAGCCGGCTTGGCGGGCCCGGGTGGCAGCCTCGCCTGGGGCCTTGCCGATCAAGGTTGAGGAGTCAAGGCGGCCTTCGCCAACGATGATTGACCTGCTCGCTCGCATCCGTTCGTCGAAGCCAACCCGTTCCATCACATACGGGGCACCTGGAAGCAGTTCCGCGCCGGCTTCAGACCAGAGAATTCCCGACACACCACCGGCTCCGCCGGTGTAGTCAATCCCGAGCGGGTCCTTACGCATTCCCTTCACCTGAGCGAGCATCTCGGTCGTCAGGCGTTTGACCGCGGCCGGGTCAGCTCCCTTCTGCGGGCCGAAGATCTTCGCCGCCTCTTCCCACGCTGCACGCGCGTCACACAGGACGGTTATCGAGGGGAATCCCTTCGGGCGGCGCGGGCCCGTCAGAACGAGGCCTGCATCCTTGAGTGCCTGCAGCGTTCCCCTGCCACCGTCAACTGTCGCGCTGCCTCCAACGCCTACAAGGACCTCCGTCGCGCCAGCGTCAACAGCGGCGGCGATCATCTCACCTGCCCCGCGCGACGTCGCCACCTCTGGGTTTCTTTGACCCTCGGGAACAAGAACCAAACCGATTGCCTCTGCTGTCTCAACAATCGCTGTCTCCCCGACAGTTGCGAAACGAGCCGTGACCTTGTTGCCCATCGGCGCGGTTACTTCAACTTCGTGGAACTCCACTCCTTCAACCCCGTTGGTCAGGGCTTCCATGGTTCCTTCGCCGCCATCTGCGAGAGGGCAGCGGTCTGCTGCGCGGCCACCGTCTTCGACTCCATATGCCACAGCTTCAGCAACCTCGCGCGCACTGAATGTTCCTTTGAAGGAATCAGGTGCGACGAGGATCGGTGGCTGCTTGAGCGCCACGGCCTAGAAGTGAGTCAGTCGACTCGCGGGGCGGCTGTTCCGCCACGGAGGACACGAAGGAAGCGGTCGGCCAGCTGCGGCGAAATACCGTGGATGATCCTCAACAGCCTGACGATCGCCGGGAAGTAGACAGCGCGCTTGTTTGCCTCAACTGCAGAGAGGATCGCGGCAGACATCTCCGAGGCGGGAACTGCGTCCTTGGGCCGGTACCAGTCGGGCAGTCGGTCCTGCTCGTGCGAGTGGAGGTCCGTCTTGATCTCGCCCGGGTAGACAGTCGTCAGGTCAATCCCGGTTCCGCTCAGCTCGTGGCGAAGAGCCTCAGCAAACATGCGGTCGGCAGCCTTCGTCGCGCCGTAGGCAGCTGCCCACGGGAAGGAGCGCAGCCCCGCCCCTGAGGACACGACCACGACATGGCCCTCAGCCCTGTCAAGCATGTAGTTGAGGCCAGAGCGAACTGTGTACATCGTCCCCAGAATGTTGATGCGCACCATCTGCTCGGCGCTCTCCATCGGAACTTGCATGAAGGGGCCGTAGTGGGCAATCCCAGCATTCGCCACGAGAAGGTTGAGTCCGCCAGCCTTGGCGACGAACTCTTGGACTGCCGCTTCAACCGCAGCTTGGTCGCCGATGTCACACGGCAGCACAATGTGCTCACCGGGAAGGCTCGCAGCGAGTTCGTTCAGCTCATCAGCGTTGCGGGCAAGCAGGCCAACTGTGGCTCCTCGTGATGCCAAGTCTTGGGCCAGTGCGCGGCCGATGCCGCGCGAAGCTCCGGTCACCAGTGCGCGGGTGCCGGGGCCAATCTGCATGGCGAGTTAGGCGACCCCGAGTTCGCGGGCTGCCTCAGCGAGGCGGGTTACGCCGTCTTCAATCTCAGGCACTGTCGCTGCGGAGTAGGCGAGGCGCATGTACTCCTCGCCGCCCTCAGCCATGAAGTCAGAGCCTGGGACGATCGCTACGCCCTTCTCAGCAGCTGCCTTGGCGAGAGCTTCACCGTCAGCTCCGGGAAGGCGAAGCCAAAGGAAGTAGCCACCACGTGGCAGCGTGAACTCTGCATTTGGAAGTTCTCGCTCCAGTGCCGCCCCAAGAGCAGTCGCGCGTTCACCGAGAGCCTTGCTGACGCTGGCGATTGACTTCTCAAAGGATCCCGCCTTGATGAACTCGTTGACGAGCCCTTGAGCCACCATGCCGGGTGCGATGTAGGTGCCTGTGGCGAGGTCCTTAACTGTGTTGATCAGGTTGGTTGGGCCTACAAGCCAGCCAACGCGCACTCCCGGGCAAACAGTCTTGGTGAATGAGCAAGCGTGGATTACGACGCCGTCGCCACCAAGCTCGCGGTCAATCTCAAGCATTGTTGGAAGTGCTTCACCTTCAAACCGCACATCACGGTAGGGGTCGTCCTCAAACAGAACGAAGCCATGCTCGCGGGCGAGCTCAACAAGCCGAGTGCGGCGGTCCAGCGGCAAAGTGCAACCTGCTGGGTTGTGGAAGTTTGGAATTACGTGAAGCAGAGCTGGCTTCACACCTGAGGCAAGAAGTTCCTCAAGCTGCTCAACGATGATCCCGTTCTCGTCAAGGTCAACAGTGTGGATCTCCGCACCGCGACGCTGAAGGCCGAGCAAGGTGCGGTCGTAGGTGGGGCGCTCAACGACAACGGGAGTCCCCGGCTGGACTAGCGAGTCAAACAGGAATGCGCCGGCCTGCATTGATCCGTTGGTAATGAGGACGTTGTCCACATCAACCCCGTGGCGGTCAGCGAGCCACTTGCGAAGCGGCGGATAGCCAACGGATGTTCCGTAGGCGGTAACGCCAGCAGGGTCAGCGTCAAAGGCAGCGGCTGCAGCAGCCTTGAGGCCGTCAATGTCGACAATGTCGAGCGACGGTGCGCCGCGTGCGAATGAGATCTGATCTGCCATTGCTAGTCGCAGACTAGGAGATAAGAGCGGACGGTTACGCGCCGAGGATCTCGGCGGCGATGTCGGCGACTTCAGTCGGGGTGCGACCAACGCGGACTCCACAAGCTTCAAGAGCCTCAGCCTTGGCAGCTGCAGTGCCCTTTGAGCCGGAGACAATTGCGCCAGCGTGACCCATCTGCTTGCCGGGAGGTGCTGTGAAACCGGCGATGTAGCCGATCACTGGCTTCTTGACGTTCTCCTTGATGTACTCAGCGGCCTGTTCCTCAGCGTCGCCGCCGATCTCGCCGCTCATCACGATCAGTTCAGTCTGATCATCAGCCTCAAAGAGCTCAATGATGTCAATGAAGTTTGAACCTGGGACTGGGTCGCCGCCAATGCCGACGATTGACGAGTTGCCAAAGCCGCGCTGG
>CAZZKI010000027.1:0-9663 GCA_964654785.1 uncultured Solirubrobacteraceae bacterium | reverse complement strand
GGCTCAAGGGCCCGATCCTGCGCAACCCTCCAGCGAACGTCGATGCGTGGAAGGCGGCAGCCAACGAAGGTTCGGCCGGTCGCATCAAGCCGCGCTGCCCGATGCTGGTGTGCATCGACTCCTTCGACGGAGGCACCGTCGTGCCCGTGCAGTGGCAACAGGGCTATATCAATGATGCCCAGGCGCTTGGCGGCCAGGTAGAGAGTCGTGACTTCCCGAAGGACGACCACTTCAGCCTGCCGTTTAGCTGTTCAGCGGATGCGCGGGCGTGGGTCAGGATGCTGATCGGTATGTAGAAGTGCATGGCCTTGACTACTCAGACGTCGGCCGCGGGTCAATTGCAGGTGACAGGGGCAGTAGGTCCATTCAATCCATTGTGATCGAATTGACGTACTGCTCTGAGTGTGACGAATGTGCAGTTGCTGACGGGCTGCCCTGATCACGGACTCTCGGAAAGCCTCCCACCCCGGTGCGACTGATTAGTATCAGTTCATGAAGGTGCCGGACTTTCAGACCTTGATGCAGCCGATTCTTGAGGCCTTGACGGACGGTCAGACCCGGTCCTCCAGTGAAATACGCGCCGACGTTGCGGCGGCGTTGGGAATATCCCCTGAGGCTCAGGCAGAGATGCTGCCCAGCGGGAGCCAGACGAGGTATACGAATCGGGTCGCTTGGGCGCTAAGTCACATGGGGCAAGCCCGACTCGTGGAGCGAGTTGCGCGCGGCTCGTACCGGCTTACTGATCGTGGACGGCAGATCCTTCAGTCGCATCCCGAGCGGGTGGACATGTCGGTGCTTGCGGAGTTTCCTGAATACCGGGAGTTCCGAGCCAGAAGGTCTGTACGTGCGGAAACCGAGGAGCCAAGCCTGGTCTCGGACCTACCGCCTAGTGAAGTCATGGCGCAAGTCATGGATACCGCCAACGCGGAGGTGGCGGCGGAGGTGCTTGATCGAGTCCTGGAGATGGAGCCCACTTTCCTGGAACTCCTGGCCCTTCGCCTCCTCAAAGGTATGGGCTACGGAGGACGCGATGACTCATTCCGCCACACCGGCCAAGGCGGAGACGCCGGTCTTGATGGCATCGTCCGGCAGGACGCGCTCGGGCTTGAGCGCGTAGGTGTGCAGGCAAAGCGCTACGACCGCAGTGCCTCTGTCGGCCGACCCGAGATTCAGGCGTTCGTGGGGGCGTTGCATGGAGCGCGCATGAGTCGGGGCGTATTCATCACAACCGCGCGCTTCAGCTCGGGCGCCATTGAATTTGCCAAGAGCGTGCCTCTGAGCCTCATCCTGATTGACGGCAAGGAACTTTCCCGACTCATGGTCAGTTACGGGGTGGGCGTAAGCGTGCGGGAGACCTTCCAACTTATGCAACTGGATGAGGAGTTCTTCGAGAACTAGGCTTCCAAGATGAATCACCGGGATGTTGTGGCGAAGTTGACATCCGTTCGCCAGCACCAGATGGATGGCAAGAGGGCACCGCACAAGCCCCTTCTGATCCTGCTTGCGCTCGGTCAGCTGTCTAACACTGGAGCATCCGCGCTGACCTGGTCAGCAGTCGAGGAGCGGCTCGGACGGATGCTCGCGGACTTCGGTAGGCCAACCCGCGACGGCAAAGTCCTTCCCTCCTACCCCTTCACTCGATTGCGAGCTGATGGGGTCTGGCAACTCAGTCGCGACGTGCCCGATGACAACGTAGGACCACTGAACGAGTCCCCAATCGAAGGCTCCTTCAACGCTGAAATTGAGACAGCCCTTCAGAATTCACCAGCGTCCGTGCTGGAAGTTGCTCGCCTCATTGTTGAAGAGCAGTTCCCCCTGACTCTTGCTCCCGACGTGCTGATAGCCGCCGGCTTGGATCCTGAGGTGGTCTTCGCTGGCGTGGCCGCGCCGCTGGTGAATCCCGACCGCCGAAAGCGCGATTCAGCTTGGGCCTATCGGGTCCTTGAGGCCTGGGATCGGGCCTGTGCGTTCTGTGGATACGACGGCTCGCTCGCCGGATCACCCGTGGGAATCGAGGCTGCCCACGTGCGCTGGTTCAACTTCGGCGGTCCAGACAGCCTCGACAATGGCCTGGCACTCTGCGCCCTTCACCATAAACTCCTGGACCGAGGGGTCCTTGGCCTCGACGATCCCGAGACCGTTCGCGTCTCCGCTACCTTCGCTGCGGTCAGTCCGACTGGCCGGGCGATCTACGACCTCCATGGCGCGAAGCTGCGTCCACGACCCGGCACAGTTCTGCCATCAACTGACTATGTGACCTGGCACGCTGAGGAAGTCTTCAAGGGGGTATCCCTGTCCGCTCAGTCCTGACACCGTTCACCAGCGGGGAGGGCCGCGGCCACGGGGGCCGTTGCCTCGCTTCGTTCGCAGCGCTCACGAACGTAAAGTGGCTGCCCGGACCAATGGCCGCAATCGCTACTGCGGCCCGGCGGCTAAGGGCCCGGGACCACTCTGATGTGGGAGTTCCAACTAGCTCGTAGAACTGACTCCCCCGAGGCGTCGAGGCCTGAAACAACGAGGTGATCGCCTGCGGCAACTTCCAGAGTTTGAGGAAGCCTCGTGATGGCGACCTCCCCGGCTGGCGAAGTGAATGTTGCCTGCTGGCGGATGGCAGCCGTCACGCCGACCTGGCTAATCGACACTGAGTCAACAATCCCGGTAGCGAAGGAGATTGAGCGTCGAATCTCAGGCAGTATCGCTTCATTAATCGCGTGCCACTGCTCCAAGAATGTGGGACACACAACTTGGAAGGGGCACCAGCAGCAGGGCGACTCTTCAGACGCTGGTGTCACAGTGAAGGTCGCGGCAGCCACTTGCTGATTGAAAATGTCTCGGTCACCATCCACGCTACGGCGAAGCGCTTCAACGTCGGCATGGGTGCACTCAATGGCAATTGGCTGCGCTGCGAGTGAGTGAACCTCGAGAGAGGGAACGGCCCCGTAGCAGTGCTCCACGAGGCTCGCATAGAACGTGAGTTGGTCGCGAAATCGGTCTTTCAGCGTCTCGTGGGAGGCGGTTAGTCCTGACTTGAAGTCAGCAACCATCCAGCCGCGCACGCTTCTCGAAAGTCGATCTAATTGGCCAAGCATGTCTCTCGTGGAGTCTTCGAGCCAAACCTCCGCCCGGACCTCACCGATGTCAAACGCCGGTGGCTCCCATGTGCCACCACCGAGATGCGGCGGACCTGTCGCTTGTGACACATGACCTGGCTCTGGCCAGTTCGAGTCGTCATGTGCCCCGCCTAGGTCTCCCAGTCGCCGTCCAAGGGACTTCCGAACTCGGTTGATCTGGGGCCACGTTCGAATCTCGGGCACTTCAGCAGGCTCCCACTGGGTTTGAAGTTTGGCGGCCTCCCCTTGTAGCAGTGTCATGAAGCGATCCTCAACCCAAGCGGACGAGGGGACCGGTCGTCCTGCACTCAGACCGAGGCTTACCTCCTCCTCGAGAGAATGCCTGGCATTACCAATCGCTGAATGGATGCTTCCGCGCGCTAGCGCTCGTGTTCTTGCGTCTCGAGAAAATGCCCCCTTCCAAGCGCACTGGCGAATGCGCGTCCACGCCGAATAGGAAAGTTCTTTGATTGGAGAGCATGAGGGCGTGAGCCCAATCTGCTTGGCAACTGAGTGATTCATGAGCGCAGTAACCGCAACGAGCGAGCCGGACTGCGTTGGAACTCCAGGACGTCAGAAGTCGTAGGCGTCCATCCATCGTCTTCCAGGTCTAGGAGCACGTTCTCTTGGAGATCCGTGCTGTATCTGCGGTCTTTCCACCACAGCGGGTGCCCTAGGACAACAGCTCTTCGTCCCTCCAGGCCTGGCGCGGTAAGCACGGGGACACCGTGCACTTGTAGGACGGAGATCTCGGGCATGAGCTTAGTTGTCCAATGTGCTGCCGCACGTCCCATCGCGAACCACCGTTCCTCTTGCAAGGCTGCGCCTGAGGCCAGATCTAGCATGTCAAGGGCGAGACGCCAGTCGAGTGACGGATGATGGCGCCGGTTATCCCATGATCGCAAGCAGTCCGGGCACGATGGGAAACATCGCTCCGTGTGGGTTAACTCCTCAAAGCGGGACGAGAGGTTCTTGCGCCCCTGGCCAAGGAGATGTCTCATCACTTCGGGGTCTGAGAGTTCCTTTGCGTACCCGGAGCCGTTATCGAGCGCATCGGCGATGAAAACTCGAGCGCTTAGCACGTCGAACTGCTGGGCGAGTTGGAGGTCGATAACCAGTTCCTCTGGACTGACGTCCAATTCCCACTTGCACAGTCGACGGAGCACCTCAGCAAAGGATCGGTGCGCGGAAGGACCAGCCGGCATCAGGTTGCCTGATCGGTCGTAGGGGATGACTACTGGGTCGATGTCCTTAAGCTCGACTGTCAAGGCGTCAGTCACACGAATCTCGCCTATGGCCACTCGTCGTTGCATTCCCGAAATCGGCGCTCTCCACCTCCCAAGATCCTTCTCGCGATAAAGGAAATCATCCGTTGCGACAAGCCCGTTGTCCTGGGGAACAAGAGTGAAGAGTGAGCCGTTGTTGTCGTTGTATGTGACGAGTCGTTGCTGCTCGTAAAACTCAATGTGTGTACTCATGACATCTTGCGAGTTGACCGCAGGCCTCGTAACGGAGAAGGCGGCATCACTTACGCGTGTGACCTCGTCGTTGTCGGTCTTGAAATCAACGGGGTCATAAGTGGTACGGAATCCGAGGGGTTGAACGAGGGGGAATGAACGGACCGCACCCCCACACTCCTTACAAGCCGCCAGCGAGTCACTGAGTTGTACGTCCCCACAGACCTGGCAGACGCTGACCGGATGCTCGGGACCAAGAGGATCCCCGACTGGAACGGCTGAACCCTTCTTGATCTCGTAGGCCATGAAACCCACCGCAGTGTGCAATTGCTTGTCTCGGACTACCTGACTACCCGGGGCAAAGGAACTTATGGCAATGCCTAGGGGTCGGTCCGAGACCGTGACAGCATCCAAGTCATCCCTTCGAGGACGATCCCTGTAGAGATTTCGCACCCTGGACGGGAACCCAAACATGGGTAGCAACCCCGACTCCGCGAGGAGCAGGCTGAGCTGCATGTCGGGCTGCCCACCCGATGTGTGCCGATAGACCGCACTATCGATGCTCGCAACTAGGGAGTCGGTCGACTCGGGCACGCTGGCCCAGGACTGCAGTTCCTCAATTTCCGAGGCCGAAAGAAGAGTCTCAATCGTTAGTCTCTGGATGACCTTCGAAACTTCAGGTGAGTTGGCCAACCACTGCGAAACGTGCGCGCGATAAGCAGAGTTCCACTCGGACGTCATCCCGAAGGTGCCGTGGAGCGACTCCTTTTGCCACTCAGGAGGTGTTGGACAGGCAAGGAAAGCCCGTCGGAGACACTCAGCAGCAACCACTCTTTGAATGATGCGCACCCTGGAGAGATCCAGGAACGGCTGGGCGGGCACGGCGGCAGTGATGCGCTCTGGCATCTGAAAGTAGTCGTCGTCGTGAGACCTATCGCGCCCGATTGTCAGCGCGTAGGAAAGCGACTGTCCTTTGCGTCCTGCTCGACCAACCCGCTGCTGATAGTTGTACCTCTGTGGTGGCACATTGGCCATGACGGTGGAGCGAAGGTCGCCAATGTCGACGCCGACTTCCATCGTTGTCGTGACGCTCAATACGTCGATAGGAGTCGTGAGACGGTTTTCGCCTGGAGGAAGAAGGATGCCCTTGAAGGCGCGTTGCCGGCGCCTTTGCTCTTCGAGCGGTTTGGTTTGACCTGTCAGTTCCTCAATACTCAGTCGCGATGTGTCCTGGGACGCGAGCCAGCCTATGTAGTCCTGGCTTGATTCCGCCGAGTCTCGATTCTCTGGAACAAGGGTGGAACCTTGGCAATTTGAGTTGGCACATACCCCTACGCTCTCGTGCAAGTGTTGGAATCGGCACGTTGTGCAAATCCAGCGCATCGGACCGCCCTGGCTGAGTTTCAGGCCAACACCTGGTGTGCTTGTGGCTAGCACCCACTCTGCATCGTCGACAAGAAGCGACATAGAGCGCAAGTTGCTCTGGATCCAGTCCAAAACGTCATCCCGGGTTGGCCCAGGGTTCTTGTCGGCAACTTTGGAGGCGAACTTGGTAAGGGCACCGGGCTTGTTTCCTTTGCTATCTCCCCCCTCGTATCTGTAGTTGGTCCCAAGGATCCGAAGAGCTGAGTCCATACACTCCTGAGATTGCTGAGCGGTCAGTCCGGGGCATGGGGTGGGCGGCGACTTCGTTGTCACGAAGGCCATACCCACAGACTCAATGTCGCGCCGTGCCCGATCAAAGATTGCCGCGCTCATACCCTCCGCGAGGCGATAGTCGAAGTACTCGCGTCCCCCTTTTGCGTCGGGGACTGAGAGAGGTTTCCACAACTCGGCTTCCGGGGGCGCGTAGTGAAGGAACCAGGGATTCCGTGAGAATGACTGATCTGAGTAGCCCGGTCCAGCTGGGTTTGAGCCGAGAGCGACAAGCCGATCCGATATCCCTGACTTTGCCTCGCTCCATGTGACAGAGGTGGATTCTTGCGCCTCTGCCGCTCTGTGGGCCTCCATGACGTGCGCTTGTTCCTCGGGTAGGGACTGACCATTGTTGGTGAGAGCAACCGCGAGAAGGCAGGCGTTCCATAGGTCCGGAGAGGATACCCTCATCTCCTCGACGCGGGCTAGTTCAGCATCGGGTAGGTTCACCCCTCGAAGGCTGTCCAGCATCGCGTCGACTATGGACCTCTTGGGTTTGGCCAAGACTATGCGTAGGACCTGCCTTACTTGATCGCGATAGTGATTGAGGGCTACTCCCGCAGCCGTTCGAGCGGCATCGTCACGACTATCGGTGAAGATTAGGGTGCGTGCTTGGTCCCCGCTGCCGAGGCTTCGGCGGAACTGACTGAGATACACGTCCACGGAAGCGGATGCACCTGCCGTATGGGCGCGGATCGGCGTACGCACCTCGCCTCGTTCGAAACTGGCACGCTCTTGTCCCCCTACACGGCCACGCTGGCCGCACTTGGGGCATCGGTCTGGTAGCGCCGGTATGCGCTTGCTTCCGTCGTTCTTGTCGTCAAGTGTCCCCTTGACGAGTTCGATGACCCAGCCCTTGACCGGGCCATCTGCGTAAGGCCCAATATCCAACTGTCCCGTAAGCGGATCGAGGCAAGCAGCCGCAAACTTGAACTCCATTCCCAAGATCTCGAATTTCTTTGTCAGAATCGGAACGCGATCCCGTCCGGGCCAAAACCACCTGTACTCGTTGCGGTCCCTCTTGAATACCAACTGGGGCGCGCGACCTGACACGGACGGGGGTGTGGCCATGAGGTACTCATGGTCGCTCCCCGAGTCCGGATCCCGATCAGTGAAACCTCCCAGGCTAATGTCACCGCACTCGTAGCAGTACAACAGTTCAAGTACACGTGCATTGCAGGAGGTGCAAGCGGCCCGAGGCCGTTCGTACAGGCGCCCTACGACTCGACCACTATCGCCCTGGACCGCAGAGCAGTCTGGATTTGAGCACGCCCACATGCCTCGCATGGTCCGGACGAAGTGGTGAGATCGCAATTGGATACTGCCATCTTCGGGCGCGCTGGATGAAATCACGTCAAGAAGTCGCTCCATCCCCAGCAATTCTGGGTCCTCTTCACCAAAGATTCGTCTGGAGATCTCACCAACTTCAACCGCAGACAGGGGTCGCTGGTCAATAGGAAGAACCTCCCCATCTTCAGCCTCTGAGTAGCAAGCAGCGGCAATGGTGTTGGAGATATCTCGTGGCGTTCCGATGCTTAGTAGGTCGTTCGCTGAAACAACCTCATCAAGTTTGAGAGAGCGGATTCCATCCGGTCGGGTGGGCTCCCCGCTAAACAGGGAAAACGAACTGGAGGGGAGCCCGAAGAATTGGGAGAGGTAGTCTCGGGCACCATCCGTTAGAGAGGCGCTGGTCGCGATGACGCGTAGTTGGGGATCGTCAGCAGTCAATCCGAGCCTGTCCAGAAGAGTCCGCGTCACCATCGCTACTTCGGATCCTGCGGTCCCGCGCTGCAGGTGCAACTCGTCGATAACGAGCGTGAATACGTTCCGAGAGGGATCAGCGTCGAGCCACTGTCTGGTCTGGCGGAACATAGGCGCCTCTGCTTGACGCATCAGGATTGCGTTGAGCATGGAAAAGTTTGTAACAAGAAGGTCGGGAGGTGCGGTGACCATGTCCCATCGAGTAACTATCTCGCCCTGACTGGGGTCGGCGAAGAGTGCCAGTCTGCTGTCAATTGCCTTGTCTCGGGCCGTACCCTCCAGCAAAGCGATCTCCGGATCGAGAGTGAGCGCACGAATCATTTGCTGGCGCTCGTCATCTATGGAGCGGACTTCTTCGGCTGTCTCGGCGGCACCCGCCGGGGTATCGGGGGGCTTAACGCTACCGAGAGTCGCTCCCGTTAGTCGTCCGAACCAGAGCGGGTAGCCGCGTGCACGGAGGCGGTGGATAGTTTTCCGCAGGCGTGACATCTGATCTTCGACCAGCGCATTTGTCGGGTAGAGAACCATGGCGCGGATGGCTGCGGGGCGAGTCTCGCCACTTCGAAGGCTGATGCTTGGTGACCACTTGCGGTCCTGCCACCAGCGATTGGGCGGCGGTTGCTCCGACCACTGATTAGCCTCACTGGCAAGTCTGAGCATTACAGGCAGGAGGAAGCTCTCCGTCTTGCCCGAACCTGTGCCAGAAGTGATGACCGGATTGCGACCCTCTGCTGCGCCCACCTTAAAGGTCGCTTCAAGCGCTTGTGCTTGATGAACTCGCAGGCTGAGTGACGAGTTGTCGCCCAAGAAGTCGCCAAAGAGGACATTGCCTACGTCGTCTGCCACACGCTGGTCGACGCCAAGCTTTTCGCACAGTGATGCGTAGTCGACCTTAGGAGCATAGGAAAGAACAGGCTCAAGGTGTGGCGTGATGCTCAGCAGCCCCGTGTCTCGTAGGAGAGTCCGCCGCTCAGCCATTAGGCCATCGTCAGCCAGCCAGTAAGCCGTGTCGATGTATCGCAGGTATGCATCCATGAGTTCACGGTTCAAGGCAATTGGATTGCAGCCACTCACATGATCCATGATGAGCCTTCCTGCGTTAGTAGTGAAAGCATCTTCGCGGCTGCATCCGGGCTGATGGAACCGTAGGCAAGATATGGATTTGCTCCATTGATCTTCTGAGGGGGGCGACCTGACATGAGCGTCATTGCGCGGCCGTAAAGACCAGGAAGTTCAGCACCCAGCGGCACGAGAAGGAGCGAATTCTGGTGGTCGTAACCCACGAGCGGGCGCTTGTAGGCCCCTCCATGCTTGGCCACGGTCGCGCTGACTCGGACCGCGGTTGAAGCGTCAACGTCGTTAGGAGTTCTCAGAAGGTATCGCGTGACGAATCCGCTGCTTGTTCGATAGGCCCCCTCTTGGTCAGCCCCCTGCACTCTTTGCCATCGTGTCTCACTAGGAATGAAGCACTCTGCGTTCGCAAGGTAGCCCGGGTGGTATCGAGGAAGGTCGTTTAGAGCTACTGACAGTGGTCGGAGCGCGTCGATCAATGCGAGACCCGCTTGTTCCACTAGAGGCGGTGCGGTCTCTCCCAACTTTTCCCCTACTTCGTCGGCCACAAGTTCGAGAGAGGCGCGGGT
>CAZZKI010000026.1:0-9565 GCA_964654785.1 uncultured Solirubrobacteraceae bacterium | reverse complement strand
TGACGGGACTCGAAGGTGCCCGGAAAGCCCTAGTCGCGCTTCAGTTGTGAGTGCATCCTAGTTGATATCGGTGACATTCAGAGATGCTCAGTGCGATTCAGTTTATTTGCCCGCCGGTGAAGCGCGCCCGCGGATGGGATGTTGGCGCTGCGGACGCAGCGTCTGGGCCGGGGCTTCTGACGGGCAACTGCGGTGAACCGGCCCATCCGGCCAAGGGGTAGAGCTACCCGTCGTGACACGTAAGTGATGCCCGGGCAATCGTGCCAACCTCAACATCCCTAGAGCCTCGACATGTCCTGTCTGGCGAGTGGGGGTCTCCCGGTCGAGTGTCCGGCGGGGATGGGGCTAGCCGGAGCGAAGCCTTCTGCGGACGTGTGTGCCGTGGCATGGAGGGATGAATGTTTGATGTTGTGAAGTTGTGACATTGATTCGTGTTATTTTCACACGAATCCTCGTAGGGTGAGTCCATGGTTGGGACCAAACGGCGGCAGGCCATTGAGGGCCGGATCACGCGGGATGGTGAGGCGACCCTGGCTGACTTGGCTGCTGAGCATGGGGTCTCGGAGATGACCATTCGCCGAGATTTGGAGATCCTTGAGGCGAGCGGGGGTATTCGTCGCGTACGTGGGGGAGCCATCTCCACCTTTTCTCGGTCGTACGAGCCCCCGTTGAGCGACCGACTCCTGCGTAGCCACGGCGCCAAGGAGCGAATCGGCGCTGCTGCAGCGGAACTCCTCGCTCCTGGTGAATCGGCGATCATTGACGTCGGAACGACCGCGCTAGAACTCGCTCGGTGCCTTCGTGGTCGGCGCGGCTGCACCGTGGTTACTGCATCCCTGATGGTGGCCATGGAACTGTCCGCCGACCCGGCCATTCGCGTCATCTCCACGGGCGGCTTGGTCCGGCCGGGGGAGATGAGCCTCATTGGGCCGGGCGCAGAGGATTCTTTCTCGGGCGTCAACTGTGATGTTCTGTTCCTCGGCGTCGGTGGTGTCGATGTTGAGGCCGGACTCACCGAGTACAACCTTGATGACACTCGGGTAAAGCAGGCCGCCATCCGCTCAGCGAGACGCGTCGTCGTCCTCGCGGACGTCTCGAAGCTGGGCCGAGTCACCTTCTCGACCGTGGCACCCCTGACCAAGGTCGACACCCTCGTAACGGATGCCGGTCCAGACCACCCCGTCGTCGTTGGAGCGATGGCCCTTGGGGTCGATGTTCTTCATGTAGCGAGTACGCCAGCGATCAATCAGGAGTTCACGTGACCAACAGATTTGCCCAAATCTTCCCCGGGGTCGATAAGCCACTCATTGCGATGGCGCATGTTCCACCGCTGCCTGGCACACCGCTGTATGACGAGAAAGCGGGCGTGCAAGGGCTCATTGACGCCGTGGCGCGCGATACACGGATTCTCCTCGATGCGGGCTTCGACTCAGTCATGTTCTGCAACGAGGGAGATCGCCCCTACGAGTTGAATGCGGGCCTGGAATCCGCTGCGGTCATGACTCGTGTCGTCACCGAATGCAAACCCCAGGACCGTCCCTTCGGAGTTGACTTCCTTTGGGATGCCAACTGCGCACTCGCCGTTGCCGTCGCAACGGGAGCTTCCTTCATGCGCGAGGTGGCAACGGGCGTTTGGGAGTCTGACATGGGCCTGTGGAACACGGACGCGGCACGACTGCTCCGCGATCGGCGCAGACTAGACGCAGGTGACCTCGCCATCTTCATGAACATTACGCCGGAGTTCGCCTCCCCCATCGGGCAGCGGACGCCCGCTCAGGTCGCTCGCTCGACCGTTGTGTCCAGTCTGGCTGATGCCATCCTCGTCTCCGGGCCGATGGCCGGCGCCGAACCCGAAGTCTCCACGCTGGCCGAGGTGCGAAAGTCGGTGCCGCCGGAGGTGCCCGTTCTGCTCAACACTGGCGCCAAGGCCGCGTCGATCGCCGAGTATCTCGAGTATGCGGATGGCTGTATTGTCGGCAGCGATCTGAAGGTCGACGGGTACACCTGGAACCCCGTTGATCCAGATCGGGCGGCCGCCTTCATCAAGGCGGCGCGGGGCGGCTGACATGTACCTCGGCGTCGATTTGGGAACGACAGGGACGAAGGTTGCCCTCGTCGATTCTTCGCGCGGTGTCGTGGCGAGTGCCACGGCGTCGGTCGACGCGTTGTCACCTCGGCCGGGCTGGGCGGAAGCGAATCCGGCGCAGTGGTGGCAGAACGTGTGCGAGTTGATTCCCCAGGTCCTTGCCCAGGCAGGAGTTCGGTCTGCGGACGTCGACGGAATCGCGTGCAGTGGCATGGTTCCCGCGGTCGTTGTGACCGATCACGCGGGCAATCCTAGGCGTGCCGCAATCCTGCAAAGTGATGCGCGTGCCAGTCGAGAGATCAGCGACTTGGAGAAACTCCTGCCACCTCCCGAGGAGATGTTGTCGAGAACCGGCAGCGCCTTGACTCAGCAGTCGGTGGCTCCGACTTTGCTCTGGCTTCGCCGGCATGAACCTGACGTCCTCGAAGGTGAACCGCAGGTGGTTGGTTCCTACGACTGGTTGACATGGCGAATGGGTGCGCCAGCCAACGTCGAGACGAACTGGGCTCTCGAGAGCGGCCTGTTCAATCTCGACGGCTCGCTCGCCGCGGACGTGTGGGCTGCGGCGGACGCTGACCCCTCATGGGTTCCACAACGTCGGGCCCCAGGGGACGTCGTGGGCTCCGTGTCGTCGGCCGCAGCACGTGAGACTGGACTCCTCGAAGGTACGCCCATCGTGGTGGGTGGTGCTGATCATGTCCTTTCCGCCTACGCTGCCGGGCTGTCCGAGCCAGGTGACTGGCTCGTCAAACTTGGCGGAGCTGGTGACATCCTCGCGGTATCTCCGGAAGCGGTCCTTGATCCCCGTCTCTATCTCGACCTTCACCCTGCACCTGGCCTGTGGATGCCCAACGGATGCATGGCAACGAGTGGGAGCCTTCTTCGCTGGTGGCAACGGATACTCGGTCCGCTTGAGCCCCCTTCACTGGAGGCGCTGGACGATGAGGCGCGTACGGCTGCCCCCGCGCAACTCACCATCCTCCCGTACTTCCTGGGGGAAAAGTCTCCGTTGCACGATCCTGAGCTCCGAGGAGCCGTGGTGGGTCTGCACTTGGGAACGACCCGCGGTGACCTGCTTCGGGCGAGCCTGGAGGCCATTGGCTTCGGATTCCGGCAGCACGTGGATGTCTTTGGAGACATCGGACTCGCTCGTGGCGTCGCGCGAGTGACCAACGGGGGAAGTCGGTCAAGGCTGTGGAAGGAAATCCTTGCCAGCATCTTGAATCGTCCCTTGGTATCCATCGTTGACCATCCGGGGGCTTCATTAGGTGCGGCTTTCCTCGCTGCCATTGGCACCGGGGCCCTTGAGGACTGGAACGCCCCCCGCTCCATCGTTCAAACAGATGATCCGATCGAACCGGACCCGAAATTGGTCTCCTGTTACGAGGACGCGTATCGCCGCTATCTCGACACTGCGCAGGCTTTGGCCGATATCTCACACGACATCACGCGCCACCAAGTAGCCGGGAGCGAACCATGACAGGAACTGTTGCTGCAGTCACGGGAGCAGGATCGGGTATTGGGCGAGCCATCGCCGTACGACTCGCTGCCGATGGCATGACCGTGGTCGCGACGGATCTGAATCCTGAGGCGGCTGCCGCGACGGCGGCACTCATCGGAGGCTCGAGTTTCGCCCTTGACGTGACCGATGTCGAATCATGCCGGGCTGCCGTCGAACGGATCGTTCAAGATCACGGTCGACTCGACGTTTGGGTTTCGAACGCGGGGGTCTCGCGAATGAAGCCTTTCCTGGAAGTCGATGAAGAGGACTACAACTTCACTCTTGATGTCAACCTCAAAGGAATCTTCTTCGCATCCCAAGCCGCAGCGCGACAAATGGCGGCGTCAGGCGCCGGCGTAATCGTCAACGTCGCCTCCATGGCTGGCAAACAAGGGCGAGTTCCCTACCTTGCTGACTACGTGGCGAGCAAATTCGGTGTCGTTGGACTCACCCAGGCGATGGCCTTTGAACTCGCCCCCAGCGGGGTCCGCGTCAACTCGGTCTGTCCTGGATACGTCGCCACTCCGATGCAGGACCGCGAACTGCAATGGGAGGCCGATCTGCGGGGGGCCACGGTCGATGATGTTCGCGCTCTGTGGATCGCTGATACACCCATGGGTCGACTGGAGACCCCGGAAGACGTAGCGCTGGCCGTGTCCTTCCTGGCCAGTGAGCAGGCGCGCTTCATCACTGGTGAGGCCCTGGCAGTGAACGGAGGCGCATTCATGGATTAGGTGGCGTGGGGCATCGCGCTGCCAAAGATCCCACGGCCCGGTCGGGGTGGTGGAGACAGATGGAAAACAGAGAGGAATCACTCAATGAAGAAGTGGAACAAGCGCATGGGAGCAGTGGCCGGCGCCACCGTGCTCGCCATGACGATTGCAGCCTGTGGAGGCGGTGGTGACTCAAGCTCGACAACGAGCGCCCCGGCCCCGACAGAAGCACCCGCAGACGTGAGCGGCACAGTTCGGATTCTCATGGAAGGTGTGCCGGATACCGACATCGTTCAGGCGCTGGTGCCTGAGTTCAACAAGGTATATCCCAACGTCACAGTCGAAATTGAGACAGCGGCGTACGACCAGATGCGCGACAAGTACGTCGCCTCGTTCCAGGCTCCCGAGCCGACATACGACGTCGCCATCATCGACAACCCGTGGATGGATGACTTCGCCGCGGCCGGATTCCTGTCTCCGCTCCAGGACCGCATTGCCGCGACGCCCAACTACGACTACGAGGACTTCGCGGCTCCCCTCCGCGCCATCAACGATGTTGACGGCTCCACCTACGGCGTGCCCTTCTACAACTACGTCTTGGGCCTCATCTATCGCACCGACTTGTTGGAGGCCGCTGGGATCGCTGTTCCTCAGAACCTCGAGGAGTTGGTGAGCGCGGCTGAGGCGCTGACCACTGACTCCCAGGCTGGAATCGCCATGCAGCCTCAGCGTGGATACAAGATCTTCGAGGAGTGGGGCAATTGGCTCTTCTCCGCTGGTGGCGCCATCTACGACGACGCTGGTGTACCCACGATCGACACAGAGCAGGCCAAGGTAGCGTTGCAGACGTACATCGATGTCTACAACACGGCGGCGCCGAAGGACAGCCTCAACTGGGGATTCGATGAGGCGTTGCGGTCCGTGTCGACCGGTGGCTCAGCCATGATGGTGTCCTACAACTGGATGCTCCCCACACTCAATAACCCGGATGGACCCGCTGGCGACTTGGCCGGCAAGTTCGCGCTCGCTCCGATGCCTGGTGGCAAGCAGGTCCTCGGCTCGTGGAACTGGGCCATCCCGGCCAACGCCGCGAACCAGGATGCGGCGTGGGCCTGGATCTCGTGGATTACCTCGCCAGAGATCGAGAAGGTGCGTGTCATTGATGGCGGCGCGCCTGTGCGAGTCGGTCTCCTCGGCGATCCCGAGGTCGCTGCGCAGGGCTACGGTGCTGATTACTACAACGCGGTTGCTCAGATGATCCAGAATTCCGCACCGCTATCCCAGGGCCTGAACGGTGAAGAGATGATCCAGGCCGTCGGGACCGAACTGAATGCTGCTGTCGCCGGACAAAAGTCCGTAGAAGAGGCACTACGTTCAGCTCAGGAACAAGCAGTTTCCATTCAGGGCCTATAGCCCCAGTAGTGAACTAGGAGGAGGACGACCAGTGGCATTTCGGTATCGCATGCTGTTGCCGCTGGTCGCCCTTTTCCTTGCAGTCGTCGGCTACCCACTCATCTACAGCGCCTGGTTGAGTGTCACCAACTACCGAATCACTCGACCCGGGCAGACTGAGTTTGTCGGTCTAGCCCAATACCAGGCGCTTCTGAGTAACGACGCCTATTGGTCGGCCCTGATAACGACCTTCACATTCATGCTCATGGCGGTGAGCATTGAACTCGTCTTGGGCTTACTGATCGCAATGGCGCTGCGACGTCAGAAGCGTGTCCGAAACTTCACTCGAGCCTTTCTGCTGTCACCGATGTTCATCACTCCGATCGCCGTCGGGCTCATGTTCCGGTTCCTGCTGAACTCCCAGCTCGGTCCGCTGAACCTGCTACTGGAGCGAATAGGGCTTGCCTACGACTACTTTGGCCCCGGGAATGCGCTCATCTCGATCGCACTCATCGACGTATGGCAGTGGACCCCGTTCATGGTTTTGCTGCTCCTGGCTGGACTTGAATCGCTCCCCAAAGCCCCATTCGAGGCAGCGCGTGTTGATGGCGCCTCTGCGCTGCGGACCTTCTGGACCATCACCGTGCCGATGCTTTCAGGCATCATTGCCGTCGCGGTCTTGATTCGTGGTCTGGACGCCATGCGCGTCTTTGAGTATGTATTCGCGATCACTCGGGGTGGTCCGGGGACGGAGACCGAGACAATCCAGTACCTCATCTACCAGACTGGAATCCAATTCTTCCGACTCGGGTCGGCTTCGGCCATGGCGTATTGCGTGCTCTTCATTGTTTTGGTCTTGGTGATCGTGCTGTTTCGCGCCATCCGGAGGGAGGCCCGCCGATGATCTGGAGACGACGTCTTCTCGATGGTACGGCGACGGCGCTCTTGGCCGCGATGTTCATCATCGTGCTGACACCCCTGCTATGGGTCCTCCTGTCGAGTTTCAAGACCGCCCGGGACATCAACAATCCACTCTCCATCGGCTTCACCCCTACTCTGGACAACTGGGAAGCGGTCTTGGACGGGGGCATCCCCCAAGCAGCCCTGCGCAGTCTCATCGTGGGAGTTGTTGCCGTCGGACTCTCGTTGGTCGTCGGCAGCATGGGCGCCTACGCCATCGCCCGATTCAAAGCGGGTGGCAACCTGACGCGCTTCGGCATCTTGAGCGCACAGGTGCTCCCACCAGCGGTCTTGGTCTTCGCGTTCCTCGCCATGGCCTACGTCCTCAGACTGAACGACACCCTCGCGGCGGTGACGGTGGCGCACATCGCCCTCGTCCTCCCAGTCGTGACCTGGTTCCTGATCGGGTTCTTCGAGGCGGTGCCCAAGGAAATCGAAGAGCAGGCCCAGGTCGATGGGCTCAGCCGCTTCCAAGCCTTCCGCCAGGTCGTGATCCCGCAGGTACTACCCGGAATCGGCGCGGCAGCTGTCTTCGGATTCACCCTGTCGTGGAATGACCTGTTCTACGCCCTCATTCTGGCGCCCGGGAACGCCCAGACGCTCCCCGTCGCCATTGCGGGATTCAACACGTTCCGTGGGGTGGAAATTGGCGCCATGAGCGCGGCAATCCTGGTCTCCGTCGTACCGGTCGTCATCGCCAGCTTCTTCATCCAGAAGAGACTCGTGCGGGGAATCAGTGGTGGGGCGGTCAAGTACTGATGAGCGACTACGTCCGAAGGAGAATTCTGTGGCCAAAATCAGACTGAGCGGTGTCACCAAGAAGTTCGGTGACCAGACGGTCGTAGACGGCCTAGATCTCGATATCGAGGAAGGACGATTCACCGTCCTCGTCGGACCGTCCGGATGCGGCAAGACCACGACCCTGCGGATGATTGCAGGGCTGGAAGAAGTGTCCTCAGGCTCCATCGTGATCGGGGATAAGGACGTGACCACGGTCGAACCGCGCTACCGCGACGTCGCCATGGTCTTCCAAAACTACGCGCTCTACGCCAACCTCAGCGTCGCGAAGAACATGGCCTTCCCCCTGAAGGCCCGACACCTGCCGAAGGCAGAGATCGACCGTCGCGTGCATGAGGCAGCCGAGAGTTTGGGCCTGCTGCCCCTCATGGATCGAGTGCCCGGTCAACTGAGTGGTGGTCAGCAACAGCGCGTGGCCATTGGACGCGCCATTGTGAGAGAGCCGAGTGCCTTTCTCTTTGACGAACCCCTGAGCAACCTGGATGCCAAACTTCGAGTGGAGATGCGAACGGAACTCCTTCGGCTCCAAAAGCGGATCCAGGCAACGTGCGTCTACGTCACACACGATCAAGAAGAGGCCATGACCCTCTCGGACCGAGTAGTAGTGATGAACGAAGGCCGAATAGCCCAGTCAGGTGCACCTACTGAGGTGTACGACCGGCCTAAGAACGCATTCGTGGCGGCCTTCCTAGGCAGCCCGTCCATGAACCTTGTTCGGGGAGCCGTATCCGACGGCACCTTCAAATCTGCCGAGGGGAACCTCAACTTGGAGGTTGAAGCACCCATCGGCGAGGTCCTTTTGGGAGTTCGTCCGGAGGACCTACTCGTCACCACGAATGCGGTTGGTGCCACCGTAGAGATTGTCGAGATGCTTGGGCCACGTGCCATCGTGACTTTTGATGCGGGGGGCATAACCCTGACTGCCGTAATTGAGGCGGCGGCCATGTCGGGAGTTGTGGAGGGGGAAAGAGTCGGTCTCGCCGTCCGACCGGGAGCCCTGCATCTGTTCGATCCGGTGAGCGGAAACCGGCGGTGACCTCGCCACTCGGCTTCATGGGAATGCGTGCCCGCCGGCCGAAACCGGCGGGCAATTGGTGGGAAACCGGGGGGCAAACAGGTGCCTGCCCGGGGGATTCCCTCACGGATCCATGGGGTGAGTGACGGGACTCGAAGGTGCCCGGAAAGCCCTAGTCGCGCTTCAGTTGTGAGTGCACTGTAGTCGATGTTGGTGACACTCAGAGATGCTCAGTTCTAGTTAGTTGCTTTGCCCCTCTGAAGAAGGCGAGTTATGCGCGCTCTAGGAGGTAGGAGGTCACTGCTGGCCAGTCCTGCATCCACGTCATGCCTGGTGGGGATAGGTCGAAGGGGTGCGCTTGGCCAAGTCGTTGCTGGTCCCGCTTGATGTTGTTCTAGCCGATCCAGGCAAGAAGGTCCGGCCGGGATCCTCTGCGGAGCGTCCTAGGTGGAGCGAAGGTGGTCTGGGGATTTACCCTTGCGCTTGTCCGAATGAGATGTCAGGGCGGATGGCTAGGCTGAAGTGGGAGTTTCTCTGGAGGAAGCCGCCTCGAAGCGGGGCAGAACCTTGACTGCCTTCTTGGGGCAGTAGGACGACCGACCAGCTAAAGCAAGTCCAAGACCGGGGGAGAGGGAGCAAATGGCTCTTGAGATACGCGAGGTAGGAACAAGTCTTGACGGGGCAACCTGCCCCTACTGTGAGGCCACGGTGCTGCCGGCTTACGACCCCGACGAGTTGGAGCCCTGGGATCCGGCCCCGGCTTGTGAACACGTGTGGGGGCTGGCCCACGACCACGGCATTGCCTTCCTGAGTAGCGCAGCGCGGGCACAACTCGCGGCGAGCGGGATCCTCGTCATCGACGACGACGATCTCGGCATCGGGCTGGAAGTGAGCGAGGAACCAGTTGGAGGGGATCGACGTGGTCACGTTGGTCTCCTCGCCGACTACGTGCACGGAGACGGCGCGGCGATCTTGGCTGTCTACGCTCCCGCCCCTATCTTCGAGGGCACCTACGTCGGGATTGCTGAGCGACTGGGCTGAGAAAAGGGAATCCCCCGGTCGCGAGGGGGGAGTGCGACCGGGGGATTGATCCTGATGTC
>CAZZKI010000025.1:0-9841 GCA_964654785.1 uncultured Solirubrobacteraceae bacterium | reverse complement strand
CCGTAAACGGTACCCTCCGACGCTGTGAGCACTGAATCAGACAACAGAACAATTGCCCCAATCGTCGGCCCCGACGATCCACGCCGCTTCACCGACTCAGGAATCGAGATCAAGGAGATCTACGACGAGTCGGATCTCCCCGCAGATCTTGAACTCGGCCAGCCAGGCGAATTCCCCTTCACCCGCGGTGTGTACAACGAGATGTACCGCAAGCAGCTCTGGACGATGCGCCAGTACGCGGGCTACGCAACTGCGCGCGAAAGCAACGAGCGCTACCGCTTCCTGATCGAGAATGGCTCGACTGGCCTCTCAATGGCCTTCGACCTCCCAACTCAGCTTGGCCTTGACTCAGATGACGGCCGTTGCCTTGGTGAGGTTGGTCGTACCGGTGTCGCCATTGACTCAATTGAGGACATGCGCATCGCCTTCGACCAGATCCCACTGGACAAGGTGTCAACCTCGATGACGATCAATGCTCCAGCAGCAGTCCTGCTGCTGCTCTACCAACTTGTTGGTGAGGAGCAGGGCGTACCCGCGGACCAGTTGCGTGGCACCACTCAAAACGATGTCCTCAAGGAGTACATCGCCCGAGGCAACTTCATCTACCCGACTGAGGGCTCAATGCGCCTCACAACGGACCTGTTTGCTTACTGCCGGGAGACAGTGCCGAAGTGGAACACGATCTCGATCAGCGGCTACCACTTCCGTGAGAAGGGTTGCTCGGCTGTCCAAGAGGTCGCCTTCACTCTGTCCAACGGCATTGCCTACGTTCAGGCTGCGATTGACGCTGGCTTGCCAGTAGACGAGTTCGCACCGCGCCTCGCCTTCTTCTTCAACGGGCACAACAACGTCTTTCAAGAGGTTGCGAAGTTCCGCGCGGCCCGCCGTATGTGGGCGACGATCATGCGTGACCGCTTCGGCGCAAAGGACGAGCGTTCAATGCGCCTCCGCTTCCACACTCAGACCGGTGGCGTAACCCTCACCGCACAACAGCCGATGAACAACATTGTCCGCGTTGCGCTTCAGGGCTTTGCTGCTGTTTGTGGCGGCACCCAGTCGCTGCACACCAACGGCTTTGATGAGGCTCTCGCCCTCCCAACAGAGGACGCAGCCCGCATTGCCCTCCGCACCCAGCAGATCATCGGCGCCGAGTCAGGCGCTGTTGATGCGATTGACCCGTTCGCAGGCTCCTACTACGTCGAGTCCTTGACAGACGAAATTGAGACTCGCGCGATGGAACTGATTGCCAAGGTTGACGAGCTCGGTGGGTCGCCAAATGCGATCACCTTCATCACCAATGAGATTGAAGAGTCAGCTTGGGGCTACCAAGAGCGTTACCGCATCAAGCAGGACGTGGTTGTTGGCGTCAACGAGTACGTAACCGACGAGCTTGAAGTGCCGGACACTCTGCGCGTTGACCAGAAGTCTGAGGACGAGCAGGTTGCTCGCCTTAAGGCATTTAAGGAGAACCGCGACCAAGCCCGCGTCGAGCAGCGCCTTGACGAGATCCGCAAGTGCGCCGAAGGCACTGACAATCTTCTGCCAGTACTGCGCGAAGCTCTGCGCGATAACTGCACGCTGGGCGAAGTCTGCGCAGCGATGAGGGACGTATTCGGTTCATACGTTCCGGAGTTCTAAGCCAGCTTTTCCGACCGCCCCCGACGAATAGGATCACCGCCCGATGAGTTCCCGCGAAAAGGCACCAGAGACTTATGAGGAGAAGGTCGCTCAGCTGGCCGAACTCCGCGACGAGGCAATCCACTCAGCTTCCGAGGCTGCAGTTGAAAAGCAGCACGCAAAGGGCAAGTACACGGCTCGTGAGCGCGTTGAGAAGCTGCTCGACCCAGGCTCGTTCGTCGAGGTAGACACCTTCGTTCGTCACCGCACTTACGACTTCGACATGCAGAAGAACCGCCCATGGGGTGACGCAGTAATCACCGGCCACGGCACGATTGACGGCCGCAGGGTTTGCGTCTTCAGCCAAGACTTCACAGTCGTCGGTGGCTCACTCGGCGAAGTAATGAGCGAGAAGATGTGCAAGATCATGGATCTCGCCGAGAAGATCGGCTGCCCGGTGATCGGCATCAACGATTCCGGTGGAGCTCGAATTCAGGAAGGCGTTGTTTCGCTTGGCTCCTACGGCGACGTGTTCCTTCGTAACGTCAAGTGCTCAGGCGTGATCCCACAGATTTCGCTGATCATGGGCCCATGCGCTGGCGGTGCTGTTTACAGTCCGGCCATCACCGACTTCATCTTCATGGTGAAGGAGACAAGCCACATGTTCATCACCGGTCCTGACGTGATCAAGACCGTCACCGGCGAGGACTGCACATTCGAAGACCTCGGTGGCGCGATGACTCACAACACCAAGTCTGGCGTTGCCCAGTTCGCAAGCGAAGACGAGGATGCCTGCCTTGAGGACGCTCGTTACCTGCTCAGCTTCCTGCCGCAGAACAACCTTGAGCCAGCACCACGAGTGCAGCCAACCGATGACCCAAACCGCATGGACCCTGAGCTTGACTCAGTCGTCCCTGACAACCCAAACAAGCCTTACGACATGCGTGATGTCGTTGCTCACCTTGTTGACGACGGTGAGTTCTTCGAGGTTCACGAGCACTTTGCAAAGAACATCATCTGCGGCTACTCAAGGCTCAACGGCATCCCGGTTGGCATTGTTGGCAACCAGCCAAACCAGCTTGCTGGCGTCTTGGACATTGACTCCTCCGAAAAGGCAGCCCGCTTCGTTCGTACCTGTGACGCCTTCAACATCCCGATCCTCACGCTTGTTGACGTCCCCGGCTTCCTGCCAGGAACGACTCAGGAGTGGCAGGGCATCATCCGCCGCGGAGCCAAGCTGCTCTACGCATTTGCGGAGGCAACTGTGCCGAAGCTGACAGTCCTTACCCGCAAGGCATACGGCGGCGCATACGTGGTCATGAACTCCAAGCACCTTGCCGCTGACTTCTCAGTCGCATGGCCAACCGCTGAGGTTGCCGTGATGGGCGCTGAAGGCGCCGTCAACATCATCTACCGCCGCGACATCGCCGAGAGCCCAACTCCGGACGAGCGTCGCCAAATCTTGATGGACGACTACAAGGCTCGCTTCGCTAACCCATACAGCGCCGCTGAGCGTGGCTACGTGGACGATGTGATCCTTCCGCACGAAACTCGCCCACGCTTGATCACCGAGCTTGAAGCTCTGATGACCAAGCGCGATCCTGGCCCGCAGCGCAAGCACGGCAACATCCCGCTCTAGGTCGGTAGATGAACCGCCGCCCGCAGCTCGAGATCGTCGCGCCCGGCGCCTCCCCAGAGGAGGGGGCAGCGATCGTCGCTGCGCTTGAGCAGTTCATGCGCCAGACAGCACCGACTCCAGTTGCAGCAGGTCCGTCAATTCCCGCATGGCAGCGCGCTGCGCTGCGTGAGGGTGTGAACCGTGACCCGCACGCCCGCCCCGTAAGCCAGTTTGGTTTTCCCTCGTAAACACCACTAGTTAGGAATCCCCGCCGAATGTTCAAAAAGGTTCTAATTGCAAACCGAGGCGAGATCGCCATCCGCGTAATCCGTGCTTGCGAAGAGCTCGGCATTGACACTGTCGCCGTCTACTCAGAGGCTGACCGCGACGCACTCCATGTCAAGCGCGCAACTGAGGCGTACCTCATCGGCCCGGCCCCAGCAGCGGAGAGCTACCTCGTCGTGGACAAGATCCTTGAAGTAATTGAGCAGTCCGGCGCCGACGCAGTGCACCCGGGCTACGGCTTCCTTGCCGAGAACGCTGACTTTGCGCGTGCTCTTGAGGAGCGCAACATCACCTTCATCGGCCCACCAGCTTCAGCCATTGACGCCATGGGGTCAAAGACCAAGGCACGTGAACTGATGGCAGCCGCTGGCGTTCCAATCGTGCCCGGCACGACTGAGCCGGTCCCAACGGTTAAGGAAGCTCGCAAGATCGCCAAGGACGATATCGGCTACCCAGTCGCTGTCAAGGCTGCGGCAGGCGGTGGCGGCAAGGGCTTCCGCGTTGCCCTGACTGAGGACGACCTTGAAGAGGCCTTTGAGGGTGCTTCCCGCGAGGGTGAGAAGTTCTTCAGTGACGGCACCGTTTACCTCGAGCGCTACCTCCCAGACCCTCGCCACGTCGAGGTCCAGGTACTCGCTGACAAGCAGGGCAACGTCATCCACCTTGGTGAGCGTGACTGCTCAATCCAGCGTCGCCACCAGAAGCTGATTGAGGAAGCTCCAGCGCCAGCAGTTGACGAGGCCCTGCGTGAGCACATCGGCAAGGTTGCGACTGACGCAGCCAAAGCTGTTGGCTACCACTCAGCAGGCACGATTGAGGGCATGCTCCAAGACGGCGAGTACTTCTTCCTTGAGATGAACACTCGCGTCCAAGTTGAGCACTGCGTGACTGAGATGGTCACCGGTATTGACATCGTCCGTGAGCAGATCCTGATCGCAGCCGGTGAGGAGCTGAAGCTCAAGCAGGAGGACGTTGTCCTTAACGGCCACGCGATCGAGTGCCGGATCAACGCTGAGAACGCAGCCAAGAACTTTGCTCCAGCACCGGGCATGATCACCAACTACCGCGAGCCCACGGGCCCAGGTGTCCGCGTTGACTCAGGCATTGGGCCAAACAGCGAGATCTCGCCAATGTACGACCCGATGGTCTCCAAGTTGATCGTTTGGGACGAAAACCGTGAGATGGCAACCCGTCGCATGATCCGCGCTCTTGGCGAGTACGAGATCGGCAACCTCACAACCCTCATCCCGTTCCATGACTCGATCCTTCAGACCGACCAGTGGGCAAACGGTGAGACCTGTCGCGACCTTGTCGAAGATAAGGACTGGCTGAAGGCCACCGAGCCAGCGCCAGCAGAAGTCGCAGCTGACGCAGACGGCGAAGAGGAAGCTCCAAAGGTCACTCAGGACTACCTCGTTGAAGTCTCCGGCCGCAGGTTTGACGTCAAGGTCGTCGGCCCAGCATTTGGTGGCGGTGGCGGTGGCGGCGGCGCAGCTGCACCTGCAGCCAAGAAGCCTGGCCGCAGCAAGCGCGCTGGTGGCGGCGGTGGCGGCGGTGGCGACACCCTCGCTTCACCAATCCAAGGAACTGTCTTCAAGGTAATCGCCGAGGCTGGCCAGACTGTCGAAGCTGGAGCTCTCATCTGCATCATTGAAGCGATGAAGATGGAGAACGAGATCACCGCCCACAAGGCTGGTGTCATCAAGGAGCTCGCAATCGAAGTTGGCGGCTCGGTGAACAGCGGCGACACCATCGCCGTCATCACCTCCGAAGAGGGCTAGGCCCAACACCATGAGCGTCCGCGTCTGGCGGGCTGATCGTGACGAAGCTGAAACAGTGGCTCGACTTCTCGTCGAGTTCCGTGACAGCTTCGGGCGCGACTGGCCCTCGGCTAACGCTTTCCTTGCCGGTGTCGAAAAGCTGATTGACACCAATGAGACCGAGTTCCTGCTGGCGGCTCCACACGATGACTCGCCGCCAACTGGAGTTGCGCAGATCCGCTTCCGCTGGGGCATCTGGCACGCGTCTACTGACTGTTGGCTCGAGGACCTGTTCGTAGAGGAAGCCTCGCGCCGCCAAGGGGTCGCCAAGGCGCTGGTTGAGTTCGCAGTGGATCGCGCAACCGAGAGAGGCTGCCGCAGGATTGAGTTGGATGTGAGCGAGGCGAACTCAAGTGCCCTGGCTCTATACGAGAGCCTCGGCTTTGGCTACAAGAGCGATCCCAACAAGGACCTGCTCATGCGCCGCCAGATCACTCAGCCCGAGTAACTAGAGAACGCGCCTCGGAAGCGTCAGGTTCCGGCGAGCGGGTTGATCGCAAACGCGTCAACCGTTTCTTGGGGCACGCCGTAGGCAGATAAGCGCAGAACGCCTGCGCCTCGCGGAACCATCGTGGTTATTGCGCGATCTCGCACCCGGACCTTGAGCGAGGTTCCGTTCCGAGCGAACCCAAGGGTGGGCTTCGGCGCACCCGGAACTGGCAAGAGACAGCCGTCATTGACTGTCCCGCTTAGCTTGGTGCCTTTCATAGTTACGACGACATAGCCAGCGCCAGACAATGGCCCAGCCACGACGACCTGCCCCGTCAGTGAACGGAGTCCTCCGCTCGGGAGCAGACAACGCTTAGCCGTGTACGTCGCGTAATAGGTGATGTACGCCGTTGAGTAGGTCGAAGAGGTGTAGGTCGAAGAGGTGGACCCGGCTGTGAAGACGAGGTCTGTGTCCCAGATTCCGTTTGTCTTATCAATTGTCATGCCAACTGAGCGAACGTCAGTATCAGGAGCGCTGTCAGCCGGGTCAGTGCGAAGCCCGAAGTAGGTGGTCGCTCCTGATGGTGCAGCCAAGGTCAGCGTTGTGGCGGTGATCAAGAGACCCGCAGTAACAATCCGCCGCATATTCATAGGCTTGCAACCATACACTCGTCTTTTTGTGAGTCAAGCTGTCCCGGATTGCCTAGCGTGGGCAGCGTTCTCAGCGTGAACTCGCTTCTGCTCGGCAGTTGAGCGAGCCAGTGGTAGCGAAGCATCTGCGCCCTTTGCTTCAAGCTCGTCGAGGTAGGCAAGGTCTTCGTTGATGATCGCGTTGGCCCTCATGGGGTCCAAGAGGCCACCGTGGCCGGCGATTACGTGTTCGCAGTCCTTGTCGCCAACAAGGTCCTGCAATCGCTTCAGAGTGGCTCTGTAGGCCGACAGTGAGCCTCCCTCGGAGATCATCGGGATCTCCACAGGTGAGACATAGTCACCGACTACGAGAACTCCACACCAGCGGGCAAATAGAGCCATGCCGTCAGCTGTGTGGCCGTCGGCAGGGTGAAGCTCAATCTCGTTGGACCCAATTTCGAGGAAGCCGGGCACCGGCAGCGCTTCTGCTCCGGGAAGCGAAAGCGGGCGCTCGCGCTCCAAGTACCACTGCGCGTCAAACTCGCGCAGGTCACGGGCGGCAGCGCCAGGCTCACCTGTGATTCGAGCTGCGCTCGTCTCAGCCAAGGCCAGCGGCGTATCGGGGAAGGCGAGGCGCCCAAGCAGGTGGTCCCAATCGGCGTGAGTGGCAAGCAGGCCGACAATGTCGAACATCGCCTGGTTGCAAAGCGAAGGGAGAAGCTCAATCTCCTCGGGCAGAACTGGGCTGTCAATCAGGAAGGCTTCCTCGCCGGTGCGGATAAGCGTCGCAGTCGTCTGCCAAACCGCGCTCTGGACGAGCAGTACGTCTTCGTGGAGGGAGAGGGCGCGCATCCCGAAGAGCTCGGGAGAGGCTCTAGCTGACGCCGAGCACTTTAAGTGCTTCGCGAAGGTTCTTGACCTCAGCGTCGGGCTTCTTCTGGCCCTTCTCAAGAGTCTCCTTGTTCCGGTTAATCCAGATAACAGGGACTTTCTTCTTGATGCACGGCTCAACATCGGTGTGGTAGCTGGAGCTGACGTGAACCCAGCCCTTCTTGCCACCAATGCGGCGCTGGAACTCGTTGAAGTGGGCCGGGTCCGGCTTGTAAGCGCGGACCTGCTGGGCTGTAACAACGAGGTCAAAGTCGTGCGGCATGTGGCGGCGTGTGTGGCCGAGAAGCTTGTCGTCAATGTTTGAGACAAGGCCGGTCTGGAAGTTCTTCGCAAGCTTTTTCAGCGAAGGGTTGGTCTCAGAGAACGGCTTCCACGAAGCGATTGACTCGGGAAGGAACCCGGCCTGTGAAGGCTCGAGTCGCCAGCCGATGTTCTCGGCGATGTCAAGAACGGTGCGGCGAAGGACTTCGGCATAGAGCTCGTAAGACCCAGCTTCAATCTTGTGCTGGATTTCCTTGAACTGGGGAAGGACTTCGTTCTTGTCGAACTTGACCTCGCCCTCGGTGACCTTTGCAAGCGCGTCCATGACTCCGGTCTCCCAGTCGATGAGAGTTCCGTAGACGTCGAGCGTCACCCAGGTTGGCTTCTTTGGAATTGCCATTGCGACGGCCAGTATGCCGCAAGTTGGCCTCCGACCTCGTCCCGGTGACGAGAAAGCGTCACGAGGCCCCGCTGTATTAGAGTCCCGATCCGCCCCACAAGGCCGCCCCAAAATGGATCTTCTCGAGTATCAAGGCAAGCAACTTCTCGCGCGTCACGGCGTCCCGGTTCCGTCCGGCAAGCCAGCCGCAACGGTTGCTGACGCCGTAGCTGCCGCTGACGAGATCGGTTACCCATGTGTCGTCAAGGCACAGGTTCAGATTGGTGGCCGCGGCAAGCTCGGTGGCATCAAGGTTGCCGCCAATAAGCAAGAGGCTGAGCAGTACGCCAACGACATCCTCGGGATGGACATCAAGGGCCTCACAGTCCATGAGCTTTGGATTGAGCAGGCCTCGGACATCGCTTCCGAGTACTACGCCTCAATCGTCTTTGACCGTTCAGCCAAGTCCTCGCTCGTGATGCTCTCCACCAAGGGCGGCATGGACATTGAGGCAGTTGCAGAGGAAGATCCAACTGCCATCGCAACTCTTCACGTTGACCCGCTGATCGGCTTCCAAGCCTTCCACGGCCGTCGCCTTGCGTTCGAGGCTGGCGTTGACGCTGACGTCGTCGGCCAGGTCGGCTCAATGCTCGCCAAGCTCTACGAGACCTATGTAGAAGAGGAAGCACTCCTGATTGAGGTCAACCCGCTGATCATCACTGCGGACCGTGAGCTCAAGGCACTCGATGCCAAGGTCACGCTTGACGGCAACGCTCTTTACCGCCACGCAGAGAATGCGGAACTCCGCGATCCGTCAGCTGAGGATCCGCAGGAGAAGATGGCCAAGGAGCGCGGCCTTACCTACGTGAAGCTCGATGGCAACGTCGGCATCCTCGGCAATGGCGCAGGCCTCGTAATGAGCACGCTTGACGTTGTCGCCCAAGCTGGTGGCAAGCCAGCCAACTTCCTCGACGCTGGCGGCGGAAGCAAGGCAGAGGCAATCACCGCAGCAGTCGAAGTCATTCTCTCTGACCCGAAGGTCACCGCAGTCCTCTTCAACATCTTCGGCGGCATCACCCGCTGTGACGAAGTCGCCAAAGGTCTGATCGAAGCCTTCGCCCAGATCAAGCCGACCGTTCCATTCGTTGTCCGCCTTGACGGCACCAACGACATCGCGGGCCGCGAGCTCCTCGCAGAGGCAGACCTTCCAAATGTCCATACCGTCGCGACAATGCTCGAGGCGGCCGAGAAGGTTGTGGAGCTGGCCTCATGAGCGTCCTCGTAGGTAACGACACCAAGCTTGTCGTGTCCGGTATCACTGGGCGCGAGGGCACATTCCACACTCTCAACAACCGTGCCTATGGCACCAATGTTGTCGCCGGGGTAACCCCGGGCAAGGGTGGCCAAGACGTAGAAGGCATCCCAGTCTTCGACACTCTCCACAAGGCTGTTGACGAGACCGGCGCTAACACTGCGATGATCTTCGTTCCACCAAGGTTTGCGGCTGACGCAATCCTCGAGGCCGAGGATGCTGGCATTGAGCTGATCATCGCCATCACCGAGGGCATCCCAGCCCACGACGAACTTCGAGTCTTCAACCACCTCAAGGCCAATGGCCGCAGTCGCCTCGTCGGTCCTAACTGCCCAGGCATCCTTTCGCCAGGCAAGGCCAACGTCGGCATCATTCCCGCCTCCTTCTTCCGCGAAGGCCAAGTTGGCGTTGTCTCCCGTTCGGGAACCCTCACCTACCAAATCGGTAACGAGCTGGCCCAGCGCGGCTTTGGCAACTCGTCAATCGTTGGCATTGGCGGCGATCCAGTCCCAGGTTCAAACTTCATTGACATCATCGAGCTCTTCGAGGCTGACGATCAGACTGAACTGATCGTGATGAGCGGCGAGCGCGGCGGGGGC
>CAZZKI010000024.1:0-10003 GCA_964654785.1 uncultured Solirubrobacteraceae bacterium | reverse complement strand
GACGTCGACCGGTTCGAACGCGCCATTGAAAAGCGGCCGGGTCTGGTCGCCCGACTTTTCGCAGACTCAGAGATTGCGGCCTGCGCAAATTCAGCCAGGCCGGCGAGACACCTCGCGGCACGGTTCTGCGCCAAAGAGGCAGCCGTGAAGGCTCTATCTCTGAAAGGAGTCCCGATCCGGGAGGTAATAGTCGTTGGCGGTTTCGGGACGGCTCCGACGCTGGAACTCGCCCACGGCTTCGGTGACATCGGCGAGACTCACCTTTCGCTGACTCACGAACGAGGTTTGGCAGCCGCAGTGGTGGTGGCGGCGTGAGGATCCTTCCGGATTGGCTGCTCCCTCTCCCAGACGCTGAGCAAGTACGCGCGGCTGACAGGTTCGCCATCGAGCAACTGGGGATTCCCGGCAGGGAACTGATGGAGCGGGCAGCTTCAGCGCTAGCCGACAAGGTCTTTGAGTTGGCCCCGGATGGCCGGATCTTGGTCGTTGTGGGCAAAGGAAACAATGGAGGTGACGGGTTGGCGGCAGCACGCCTCCTGCGAGATCAGGGGCGCGAGGTTGACATCAGGTCCACTTGCGAATCGGCTGAGTGGGTGGGGGATGCGGCGCTGATGCTCACGCAGTTGCCCGGAGAGGGCCCCACAGGGCTCTCAGGGGGCGTTACCGGCTATTCCTGCGTGGTTGACTGCATACTCGGCACCGGGGCGTCAGGAGCGCCTAGAGGATCAGCCCTCGAAGGCATTGAGCTGGTTGCCGCCGCAAGCGAGTGTGGCGCCTTGATCGTTGCCTGCGACGTCCCCAGTGGAGTTAACGCGACTAGCGGAGAAGTGGCGGGTGCTGCAGTAAGGGCTGACGAGACTGTGACATTCCACGCCATGAAGCCTGGCCTTTGGATCCGACCAGGGAAGGATCTTGCTGGCCAAATCTCGCCGGTGGACATTGGAATTCCAAAGGAAGCTGAAATCTCCGCGCATGTTGGGCTGGTCACCGCTAGCGTCGTCCGCGGACTCCCGCAACGGGAGGAGGCGGGAGACAAGTTCACATCTGGCTCGGTGATCGTCGTTGGAGGCTCGCCCGGCTTGACTGGAGCCCCGATGCTTTCGGCATTGGGAGCGGCACGAGCTGGTGCTGGTTATGTGACTGCGGCGCTTCCGTCCAGTCTGCTTGGCGCGAGCGATTCAATCCCAGAGATCATGGGACTGCCGCTTGAGGACGCTGAAGGAAATCACTGCGTGGCCGGCGTCGCCGCGGTTATGGACCGACTTGGCAGTGGAAGGGCGTTGGTGGTTGGACCTGGCATCGGGCGCAGTGACGCCGCTACGGCAGCAGTTCGGGAGTTGATTGGCAAGGTCAGCGGCCCGCTGGTGCTTGATGCAGATGGGCTGAATGCTTTCGCGGGAGATCCTGAAGCGCTGGCTGACTCGGCCGCCGACTTGGTCCTCACTCCACACGCTGGGGAAACGGCAACGCTGCTCGGGATTGAGCGTGAGCAAGTCAATTCGTCGCGACTCGCGTCAGCTCGCGATCTGTCAGCAAAGGCGGACGCGACCGTCGTACTCAAGGGTGATGACACCATCATCGTGTCGCCGGAGGGAACCATTGCGGTAAGTCCAGGGGGTGCTCCTGCGCTAGCAACGGCAGGCTCTGGGGATGTCCTGAGTGGAGTTATCGCAGCACTGCTCGCCAAGGGCGTAAAGCCGATGGAAGCAAGCTGCGCTGGGGTCTTGATCCACCTTGAGGCCGGCCGCGTTGCAGGCGAGCCCAGCCCTGAGGGCGTGCTCGCTGGCGACATCGCGAACGCTCTTCCCTCGGCCCGGCAGCGACTCGAAAGAGTTGGCAGGTAAGGTGTAACCCAATGGAAACAGTTGCCGACATCATGGATGCAGAGCCCACCACCGTTGGGCCAACGACTGATGTGGAAGCGGTTGTTAAGGCCATGCGTGAGAACGAGCTGCCCGGACTGCCTGTGGTTGACTCGGAAAACAACTGTGTCGGGATCATCACTGAGAATGATCTGATCCTTCGCGACGAAGAGGCCGACCTTCACATTCCTCATTACGTCGAGATCATGGGCGGGATCGTGTGGCTTGAGCCACTCCGTCACTTCGAAGAGAAGTTCCGAAAGGCGCTTGCCTCGACAGCCCAAGAGATGATGACTCCGGCAAAGGACCTCACCACTGTGGCTCCAGATACTGCGATCAAGGAGGCCGGGCGCCTGATTGCTGAGGAGGGCCACAACCGCATCCCCGTCGTCGATGAAGACGGCAAACTCAGGGGAGTGGTCACGAGAGTGGACGTCCTCAGCGCGCTCACCTCTCAGTGAGTCGGGCTACGGCCGAGATAGACCTCGGCGCAATCAGCCGTAACTGCCGCACCCTCAAGGAGGCTGCCAGTGGGGCAATGCTCTGTGCGGTCGTCAAGGCAAACGGCTACGGCCACGGCATGTTCCCGGTGGCTGAGGCCGCGATTGATGGCGGTGCTGATTGGCTTGGCGTGGCTGCCACCTCCGAGGGCTTGGCCCTTCGGGATCGCGGTGTCACCGTCCCGGTTCTCGTGATGGGAGCAATTGAGAAGGCCGATGTCTCCGTGCTGTCACACGCGGGATGCGACATCGTCTGCTGGACCAGCGATGCGGTTGATTGGGCTACTGCCGCAGGCGGAGCAAGGGTGCACATCAAGATTGACAGCGGAATGGGGAGGCTCGGCACTCGTGACATGGATGAGGCTGTTCAACTTGCGCGCACCGTGCACGCTGACGAGGCGACCGCGCTTGTTGGCGTCACGACCCACTTCGCAACCGCTGACGATCGGGCCGATGACGGTTTTCTTGAGCAGCAGAACAGCGCCTTCTCAGAGTTCGCTTCCCGGGTCAGGGAATTCGCGCCTGATGTATGCGCCCACGCTGCAAACAGCGCTGCGACCCTCCGCCTTCCAGAAGCTCACCACGACATGGTCAGATGCGGCATCGGTATCTACGGGCTGGACCCATTCCAAGCTGATCCCGCAGGAAGTGGCCTCGAGCCGGCGATGGCCTTTCGTACTCACATCGCCTCAATCAAGAGAGCGGAGCCAGGTGACAGCGTTGGTTACGGGCGGCAGTTCATCGCCACTCAGACGACCCGAATCGCAACTTGCCCGGTTGGCTACGCAGACGGAGTCAGGCGGCTTGCGGGCGGACGCGTTGACTGCCTTGTAGGAGGGCGGCGTTGTCCCCTTGTAGGCAGGGTGAGCATGGACAACATTGCGGTTGACATCGGACCCGAGGGTCCTGAGCAGGTCGGGGATCCGGTGACCCTCTTCGGAGAGCAGGACGGGCAGAGAGTTCTGGTTGAGGAGTGGGCCAAGGCCGCGGAAACCATCAACTACGAGATTGCTACGGGAATCGGCGGTCGGACCCTCCCTGAGTACATCGGAGGATCGTGAGTCAGACAGCGGTTCCTGAGGGCGCCGTACGACTCCTGCCGGACGGGGCTTGGATTGTCGGCGGCGCTGTCCGCGACGAGATCTTGGGCAGGCCAGTCACTGACCTTGATGTAGTCGTGAATGGAAACCCTGAGACGGCGGCACGAGCATTTGCTGACGCCTTTGGAACATGCGGGGTCTTTGGCCTGAACGACGAGTTCGGCGCATGGCGCGTCGTACACCACGATGACCGTTGGCAGGTTGACTTCAACCCTCTCAACGGTGAGTCAATCGCGGAGGACCTCGCAAAGCGTGACTTCACGGTGAACGCGATCGCAGTTGAGGTTGGGTCCGGCAAACGACTTGACCCGAATCAGGGTGAAGCCGACCTCACATCCAAAAAGCTGCGAGCTGTCGGTGAGACAGCATTTATTGATGACCCTCTGCGAGTTCTTAGGATGACTCGGCTATCGCGGGAGCTTGGGTTTGAGCCTGACGACGCCACAGTGGCACTGGCTCGCGTCGCAGCACCCGAGCTTGCCTCGGTCGCTGGCGAGCGTGTCTTCATGGAGTTCAGCCGAATCCTCGCCGGGAGCCGCGCCTCAGATGGCATTCGCCAGCTTGATGATTCCGGGGCGCTTGGTGCCTTTTTCCCGGAGTTGCTTCGCCTCAAGGGGGTAGAGCAGAGCGACTTTCATCACCTTGACTGTTGGGGACACACTCTGTGCGTGCTGGACCAAGTCGAAGAGCTTGAGTCAGACGCCGCGCCGCTTGGACCGGCGGGAAATGAAGCCCGTGAACTGCTCAACGGCGAGCTGGCGGATGGGGTGTCGCGCTGGTTCGGTCTCAGGCTCGCAGCCCTCCTGCACGACATCGCAAAGCCAGACACTCGGGTCGAATTCGACAATGGCAGAGTTGGTTTTCCGGGGCATGATGACCTTGGCGCTGAGATATCAGACGGGTTTCTGCTTGGGCGCCTTAAGACGTCAGCCCGTTTAGCTGCATTCGTGCGTGCCGAAATCGTTGACCATCTCGCCGCGGGGTTCATGACACATGAGGAGCCTGTCGGGCTTAGATCAGTCCACGGCTACCTCAAGAAGACTGGCCAGGCCGCCGTAGATACAACTGTCATCTCGGTAGCTGACAGGCTCGCTACGAGGGGCCGCAATAGCGACGAGGCCATCAAGCGCCACTTGAGCCTGACCGACAGACTTCTGGCCGCGGCCGTTGAACGGGAAAGGGAAGGAGACCCAACGCCGCTTGTGCGGGGTGATGTCCTCGCCGCGGAATTGGGGATTGAGCCTGGCCCCAAGCTTGGGCAACTCCTTTCCGAGCTGGAGGCAGCAACCTACGCGAGGGAGATCACCACTGAGGCTGAGGCAGTCGAGCACGCTCGGTCGTACCTGGCTGCGCAGTAATCTCCAAGACGTGTCAGCTGAAGACTGCATTTTCTGTGGGATTGCCTCGGGTGATCTGCCTTCGTTCAAGATCTATGAGGACGACCGAACAGTCGCATTCATGGACATCAACCCTGCGACCAAGGGTCATTGCCTGGTGATCCCAAAGGCCCACGCTGACGACATCGTCGCCGCTGATCCGGAGGATGTCGCAGCTTGCGCCAAGGTTGCCCAGCAGTTGGCCGACCGGGCCCTTGACAAGCTCAATGCCGATGGAGCCGCTGTAGTCAGCTTCTGTCGCCCTGCCGCCGGGCAGACCGTGTTCCATCTCCACTTCCATGTCGTTCCGCGCTACGAGGGTGACGGGCTTGAGCTGCCTTGGGTGCCAACGCCCGGCGACATGGCAGAGATTGAAGCTGCGGCCGGAGAGTTGGCGCTATGAGCGATTCCCCAGTACGCCTCGACCGAGAGGGTGATCTTGCGATCGTCACGTTCAACCACCCGCCGTTCAACCTGTGGGAGCGAGAGCTTGCCGATTCACTCGATGCAGCCTTGACGGCGATTGAGGCTGAGCCGCCGAGAGCGGTTCTGTTCCGTGCAGAGGGGAAGGTTGTCAGCGGCGGTGTCAACGTCGAAGAGTTCGCAGCGGCGGGCGATCCGACTGGTGCGCGTGTCCTCTTTGACTATTTGATGAGCTTCACGACGCGGATGGACAATCTGCCGTGCCCAACTGTGTGGGCTTCGCACGCACTCACACTCACTTGGGCGATGGAGCTCGCACTGACCTGCGACCTAATCGTTTCCGCCGACGACTGCGCTTGGGGTCTTGTTGAAGCTCGAATCGGTCTGACACCAACCATGGGCGGCAGCCAGCGCCTGGCCGCCAGAGCTGGTGACGCAAGGGCACGTGAATTTGTGATGTTTGGAGAGCCGACTCCTGCGGCGACTCTTTACGAATGGGGAGTCATCAACAGACTCGTGCCCAAGGAACAGGTTGATTCAACCTCGCGTGAGTTGGCCGATCGACTCGCTGAGGGCCCAACTCGTGCGCATGAGGTGACCAAGAAGGTCCTCAACGCTGCGCGTGACGAAGGAGTCAAAGCTGCTGACGAACTGGTCGTGCGCCTTGCATCCGACCTCTTTGCGACCGAAGACCTCCAAGGCGGGGTCAAGTCTTTCCTCGAAGAGGGCTTCGGTAAAGCTAAATTCAACGGGCGTTAGTCATGCGCGGGCCTAACGGCCCATGCGCATCATTCCGCGCACTGCGAACGCCCCGAGGACTGTGAGCAAAGCGAAAACTGCAGCGTATGCAGGCCATGTGTCGGCCCAACTGACTGATCCAACGAACCCCTGCCGTACGCCCAACAAGACATAGTTGACTGGGTTCACGGTCGCGATTGCTTTAAGCCAAGGTTGGAGCATGTCCTTAGGTGCGTATGCGGCTGTAAACAGCACTGCCACGAAAGATCCGATCTGCATCAGCGGAGCGGCCTGTTGGGTCTTGAACTTGAGAGCGATGATCGTGCCCCAGCAGGCAGTGCAGGCTGCCAGCAGCATCACAAGTGAGGCAGCGATAAGGAGCTCGAGAATCCCTGGGAAGTTGACGCCGAGGACCAGCCCTACCGCTACCAAGGTTGTAGTGGGGATCAGAGCTCGAAGCGAAGCAGAAGTAATGAGCCCCGCTAGGAGAAGCGGCCTGCTGATCGGCGCAAGCAGCAGGCGGTCAAACCAGCCCTGCTCAATGTCCCGTGCGAGGTTGACCCCAGTCGCCGCTCCGGTGAATCCGGCACCTTGAAGCAACCCGACCGGGAGAACAAAGGCCAGATAGTCGTTCAGACCTTGGTTTTCGAAACCGGGCAGGTTTGTGACATTCCCGAAGACGGCGCTGATGCCAAGCATGAACACCGTTGGTGCCAGAACCCCAGGGATTGCCGCGCCCGGAACACGAAGGATTTCGTTTAGAGCACGGCGGCCAAGTGCCGGAATTACAACGAAACGCCTCATCCGAGCCTCAGCCTCCGATGAAGGGCATGTGTCGCCAGGCCACCGAAGAAGACAGCGATACCAACTGCGGCAGCGAGACCTTCAAGGACTGCCCTTGTGCCGCCAGAGCCGATGATCGGCGCCCGCATTCCGTTTGCAATGTATGAAAGCGGGTTCCACTTTGCGATCACATTGACCGGCGAGGTCAGGAGGTCAATCGGGAAGAAGGCTGATGAAAGAAAGAGAACTACGAAGACCAGCGGGAAGATCCCCTGCACGCTTGATGCGTTTCCGGCTCGGAAGGCAAGAGTCAAACCGATGCCTGCAAACCCAACGGCAGCGATGCAGCCGATCAAGTAGACCTCGATGAGTCCGACAAAGCCGTCCGCGATTCCATGGCCGAAAATCAGCCCGAGCAATAGAAACCAGCTGACCTGAATCACGGCGATAGCTGCAGCTGCGCAGAGGCGGCCCAGCACAATCGCAGAGCGTGGGATAGGAGCAGCTACCAGTCGTTCAAAGAATCCAAGCTCGAGTTCAAGAGCGACCGCGATACCTGTTCCAACGCCGCCCAGAAGCAGTGACTGCGAGATCGCAGCCGGGATCTGGAAGTCAAAGAAGGAGGGGACTGGTGGGAAGCCCGGTAGGTGTTGCGCTTGGGACAGTCCCCCGCTATTGACTGCCAACAGCAGCGAAGGGAAGATCAACATTGGCATCAGGAACTGGGGGCGCCGCAACGCCACCACAAGCGACCTCTTTGTAAGCGCCCAAACCGACGACAACATCTGAGCTAGTCGCCGGAGCCCTCAAGGTGGCGTCCTGTCTTCTCCATGAAGACATCGTCGAGCGATGGCCGAACGAGTTCGACTTCTTCGACTTGAATGCCAGCGTCATCAAGCAAGCGGACTGCATCGGCCACACCAGCCGATTCATCAGTTAGGCGGACTCTCACGTCTCGTTGCTCGGCTGCCGGCTCAGGAGCGCCGATTGCTGCAAGCGCAGCGTGAGCTGCGGAAGGGTCGCTGTTCTCGGAGAGGTTGATCTCCAAGTGGCTCGCGCCCGATTCGCGCTTCAGCTCATCCGGCGTTCCTTCGGCAACGATCTTTCCGTCCGCGATGATCCCGACCCGGTCGGCGAGCTGGTCAGCTTCCTCGAGGTACTGGGTCGTCAGGAAGACAGTCGTTCCTTCAGTCCGAAGGCGCGAGACTTCCTGCCAGAGCTGGAAGCGAGAGGAAGGGTCGAGCCCTGTGGTTGGCTCATCTAGGAAAAGCACCGAAGGGCCGTGAACCAAGGCCATGGCCAAGTCCAGCCTTCGTTTCATGCCCCCGGAATAGCCACCTACACGCCTGTCAGCAGCGTCGGAGAGTCCTACACGTTCAATCAGTTCGACGCTGCGCTCCTTAGCCAAGTTGGCTGGCATGCCTTGGAGTGTTGCCTGAAGGAGCATCAACTCATTGCCTGTCATGAGTGGGTCCAACGCGGCCTCTTGGAGAGCTACACCGATGTTGCGGCGCACAGCCGAGGGATCCTTGGCGACATCGTGGCCGGCAACGAGGGCTTGCCCGCCGGTTGGCATCAGGAGAGTGACAAGCATCCGAACCGTCGTGGTCTTGCCCGCTCCGTTAGGGCCGAGGAAGCCGTAGATCTCACCAGGTTCAATTGAGAGGTCAATGCCGTCAACAGCCTTGATGTCGCCCTTGAACGTGCGTTCTAGGGCATTTGCTTGAATTGCCAGCATCGCCGATGGATACTAGGGATCCCGGGGGTCAACCTCGCGGAAGTGTGTGCAAACGCACCCCCAACTGGCGGATTGTCGCCAGACTTCTGCTTGCATTGACCTTGATGGAGAGAGTCACTTTGCAGCGATTTCTAGCGCTGATCGTTCTCCCAGCCGCGCTTTTGGTGCTGCTGGCGGTGCCTGCCGTGGCTACTTCGCCGGCAATTGAGCTGGGCGGCCCTGGCGGCCTGCCTGCTCCTTCTTGCACCGGCACTCCTGCCAATGACCGTGGCAAGCCCAAGGGTCTGGGTCGCTGCAGCGTCCTCACGATGACCACGATCTATCCGATCCGTGACGGCTCGGTCGAGAATCCAACGACAGTTCCGCGTAACGGTCGAATCGTGGCCGTTTCAATGCGGATCGGCAAGTTGAAGGACACCAAAACCTGCACAAAGAAGGGCTACAAGACGATCAATGGGAAGCGGACATACACCTGCCTGACCTACGACACGTTTGCGGAGAAGAGCTACTTCGACAAGACATTCGGCAGTGGATCACGGGTCAGGATCGTCGTTCTCCGTCCTGTGGCCAAGAGGAGCGGGCAGATAATGCCGAAGCAAGTTGTCGAGCTGGGGCGTGAAATCCGCCTTGAGCCGTTGTTTGGCAAGTCAGTGACGCTTCCACTGACTGCGACTATCCCCGTGCGCAAGGGCGATGTTGTTGGCCTCAGCGTCCCGACTTACGCTCCAATCCTGCCCTTGGCATCCTCAGGCACCACCGACAAGTGGCGCTCAAGCCGACCACCTGCGGGCTTTGTAGCCAAGGATCCGACAACTGGTCTGCCTCTGAAGATTGATCCTGCTACCAAGCGGGCACCAGACCGTTGCTCAACCAAGTTCGGGGTGATCTTCACTCAGTCAGCCCTTACACGAGACAACGTCACAGCAGACTTCCGCTGCCACTACCCAGGCGTACCGAGCTTCCAGTTCACAGTCATCCCTTCGATCTACTAGATCAAAGGAATCAGCAGCTACTGAATTACTGCTCCACCAGAGTCGGCGCCACCTGAGCCCGAGTCTGTACCGCCGCCACCGCCTGAATCAGTACCGCCACCGCCTGAATCAGTACCGGATGAATCGCTTGGGGCTGACCCGCCCGACGAATCGCCTGAGGCAGAAGCCGAACTGGTGGTGGTCGAAGTGCTGGCAGGCGCGCTGAGTGGTCCTGCGGTATCGCCTCCAGGCACAGTCAGCTTCGCGACGGAGCCTGTGTCAGCTGAGCTGCCTCCGCCACACGCTGCAATCCCAATTGCGAGCGCTGCACCAGTGGCACCGGTCGCAGCGATTGTGGCGATGCGCCTGAGATGGGTGCTTACTTCCGGCATCTTGTGCTCAGCTTGCCATCCGCTTCTTACAGGTGGGGCATGTGTTGAGGTCTCGTTGTGACATTTGGCCACAGTGGTTACAAAGGTGGAGATTCTCAACAGACCACGGGAGTTTTGACT
>CAZZKI010000023.1:0-10208 GCA_964654785.1 uncultured Solirubrobacteraceae bacterium | reverse complement strand
CTTGGAGCTGCCCCTTGAGTTTCACTGGCGTTCTCCGAAAGCACGGGTGCGCTATCGTACGCGCAGTCCCGGCCCTGTCCGTGACATTCCCGCAAATGGCAAACATCGAGTCACAACGCAAGCGCAACAAGCGCACCGAGAGAGAGCGGTTGGAAAACCGCCGCATGATCTCGCGCGTCCGTACCTTCTTCCGCCGTCTTGAGACAGCTGTTGAGAACGGTGACGCAGCTGCGGTTGAGACCGAGCACACTCAGCTCGTTAGCGCCATTGACCGGGCGGTTAGCCGTGGAGCGATGCATCGCAACACAGGCGCCCGTCGCAAGGCCCGCGCAGCGCGCCTTCGCACTCAAGCTTCCTGACGAGCGCTCCGCAGCCCTCAAATGGACCTAGGAACGGAAGTTCCTAGTCCGCCATCTCAGCTATTGCTCTCGCAACCGCTGTAGACCCAGCCATTGGCTGCCCTCCACCGCGCGTCGCGAGTTCCAGCTTCGCGAGTGAGGCAAGTGCGTCCCTCAGTTCCTCAACCTCAACAGACTGCAGATCCCTGAGGAGCTGGTCTGCTTTCTTGGGGGGCATTCGCAAGGAGCGCTTAATTGTGGAAGCAGACTCCCCCGCTTCCAGTCGCTCGGCGGCATCAACAGCCATTCGCAGCCTCCAAGCGCCCGTACCCACAACCGAGCCTGCGGACTCGCCCTGATGTTCAAGCTCAAGCCACGAGTAGACAGCTTTGCGCGTCTGCTTGGAAATGAGAGCGTCAGATAACGCCCACACATTTCGCTCAGCTGAGTTGGCGCATAGCTCAAGCACCATCTCCGCATCCACGTGTTCACCTTCGTCCAAGGACAGCGCAAGTTTCTCAAGCTCTCTGCTCAAACGTTGCTGGCGATCCCCCACAATCCCGACGAGTGTCTTGGCTGCAGCAGCGTCAAGGTTGATTCCTAGTTCAGAACCACGCTGCCTAGCCCACTGTGGGAGTTCCCAGGGTGGAATGGCCTTCTCCTCTTGAATCTTGCCCTTGCCAGCCTTCACTGCATCTACGAGGCACTTGGGGACCTTCTGACGGCCATCCTCCCTCGCAAACAGGGCCAAGGTCGTGTCGGGTGGCATATCCGCCAGGAGGCGCTCCAGCGGCTCGGTCTCGTCAGCCTTCCACTTCTCGACACCGTCAACGATTACGAAACGCCTCCCTGCGCAGAGGCTCATTGAGCAGACTGCGGCGACAACCTCCTCAACTGTGGCGGCGGAGCCTTCAAGCGTCTCCAAGCCAGCCTCACCTGAGGCCTCCTCGGCCATCCGCCGGAGGTTCGCTCGGCGCTCGCCAATCCGTCCATGGTCATCCCCGTGAATCAGATATGAAGACGCAAACGCGGGCACAGGCCGAGTCTAGGCCGGACTTCGGCCGGGACGACGGATGACCCCGCAAAGTACGACTCCTCCCACAGACAGCAGAGCAAACAGGCCAGAGGGCTGCCAATTCACGCTCGCCCAACTTGGGCCGGAAGCGACCCGCGCAACTTCCAGGACTGCAGCTGCCGGTAGTGACGCGAGCCACGCAAAGACAGTTGCCGCCGACTCCGACACTTGGCCAACGACTGATGCGATCATCCCCAGCCACATTGCAGGCCCAACGGCTGGTCCAGCTACGAGATTTGCTGGCACCGCAACGAGTGACAACTTTCCGACTCTCCACGCGATCAGGCAACTGGTAGCTGCTGTTGCTGAGAATGTCATACCTAGCGCCTCTGCAAGGGGACCCGGCACACCTCGCTGGGCCAGAAGCTTCGAAACTCGAGTCCCCAGCGCAAGCATTCCAACCACCGCGGCAAACGACAGCTGCCAACCAAGCGACGCGGCTGAATGCCTGTCAAGCATCAGCGTGGCAATACCTGCCAACCCGAGAGCGTGCCAGCCATCCGTCGGATGCCCTCTAAGCCTCGCTGCTATCAGAACCAGTGCCATTACCGCGGCTCTCCGGATGGGCGCCTCACCACCAGCCAATGGGACGTAGAAACCGATCAGCAGGACCCCTAGCGCCAGCCGCAGCCTCAATCCGATTCCGAGCCATGCCAGGAGAGGTAGAACCAGGGCCAGCATCAAGGAAATGTTCTGCCCTGAGGCAGCTACGACGTGGGTCAACGATGCTCTTCGAAACTGCTCGCGCGTATCGCGAGTCAATCCGGAGGCATCACCCAAGACGATTCCGATCAGGAGAGCTGACGCATCGGCAGGTTGCCCAGCGGATAGGGCTGCTTCAGCTTTGGCTCTTACAGAACTGACTAAACCACCATCTTCACGAGCTTGGGTGGCTCTGAAACTGTTTTCGGACCACGGGGCCGGCCCAGTCGCGAACAGAAATGCGAACACAGCCCAGACCAGAGCTAGCCGCACTGCCCCAACCCTTCCTAGGGAACAACCTGCGACCGCAGGGACGCAAGCTTGGCCGGGCCTATACCGCTGACTTGGTCCAAGTCAGCAAGACTCTTGAACCCTCCGTGCTGTTCTCGCCAATTAATGATTCTCTGGGCAAGGGCAGGTCCAATTCCATCGAGCTTGTCCAATTGTTCAAGCGTGGCGTTCGACAAACTCACCGGGCCGGAATCCTCGGCTGCGGAACCACTCCCGCGCGCCCCTGCAGGCCGTTGCCCCACGACGATCTGAACGCCATCAGTCAAACGGGCAGCCAAATTGACTCCGTTCGTGTCTGATTTCCTTATCGCGCCTCCGGCCATCGCAATCGCCTCATAGGCCCTCGCGCCGCTCTTGAGGTGGTAAACCCCGGGCCGACGCACGCGACCTTCAACATCCACCACAACTTCTCCTGAAGATGGATCCACCGACCCCGCATCCGGGGCGCTGGACGCCTCCCCGCGCGCGCCACCGGCGTTGGAGGGAGGCCTAGAACTTGAGGCTGGATGATGGATCTGGCCCACCATCCAGCGGCCTCCTAGCCCGACGATTAGAAGGGCACAGGCGATCCAGATCGCGATCGTCGTTTTGTCCATTTGTGCCACGGGCTCATAGTGGCTTGGAACCTGCAAACAGATTGGATCTGTTTGCTCTAAATCCGCAGAGCTAGCGAACGACGATGTTCACAAGCCGGCCAGGCACAACAATCTCCTTGACGGTCTCCTTGCCCTCAAGGTGAGCTTGCATATTCGCGGCGGCGCGAGCAAGTTCGAGCAGCTCCTCCTCCGATGCCCCAGATGGTGCCTCCACCCGGTCGCGCACCTTGCCGTTGACTTGGCAGACAAGCTCAAACGTGTCACGAGCCAGCATCGCTGGGTCGGCGTCAGGCCAAGGCTCTTCCCAAATTCGAACACCAGCGAGGCGCTCAACAACTTCGCTGCCAAGATGCGGCGCGAATGGATACACGAGCGAGGCTGCGGTGACAGCAGCAAACCGAAGTGATTCCTCGTCAGCGTCGTCGCGAAGCCTGTAGCAGTCGTTGACGAGCTCCATGACTGCGCTGATTGCTGTGTTGAATGCAAACCGGCCTGCCATATCCGCGGTGACCTTCTCAATGGCCCAGTTCGCCTTCCGGACGAGGTCAAGCGAGGCACCCTCCGACCCGGCAGGCTGAAGGATTCCGCCAGTCCCAGGCTCAATGTCCTCGGACAGCCTCCACAGTCGGGACAGGAAGCGATGCACGCCCTCTACTCCCTCGTCTGACCAATCAGCATCCTGATCCGGCGGGCCGATGAAGAGGACGTAACAGCGAGCTGTGTCAGCGCCGTAGTTCTCAACGTACGAGCGCGGGCTGATCACATTGCCCTTTGACTTACTCATCTTCGCTCCGTCGCGGGTGATCATCCCCTGAGTGAAAAGGCGACCAAATGGCTCGTCAAAGCCAACGAGTCCCATGTCATAAACGGCCTTAGTCCAAAACCTCGCGTATAGAAGGTGGAGAATTGCGTGCTCAACGCCGCCGATGTACTGGCTTACGGGCATCCAACCGTCAACAGCCTCCTTCCCCCAGGGAGCTTCGTCGTTGGTCGCATCGCAGTAGCGGAGGTAGTACCAAGACGAGTCCACAAAGGTGTCCATTGTGTCGGTCTCCCTCATGGCGTCCTTGCCGCAGGATGGACACTTGACATGTACCCAATCCTCAGCTGAAGCAAGCGGGGACTTGCCCTTTGGCGCGTAATCATCAAGGTCGGGAAGTACGACTGGGAGATCCTCTTCCGGGACCGGCACTGCTCCACAGTCAGAGCAGTGAATGATCGGGATCGGGCAGCCCCAATAACGCTGGCGGGATATGAGCCAGTCGCGGAGTCGGTAGTTGACCGAACTGTGGCCCTTGCCTTCTCTGTCGAGCCAGTCAACGATTCGCTCAAAGGCCTCTCGGTTATGAACTCCGTCGAAGTCTGCAGCCGAGTCCACCAACGGACCGTCACCTGAATAAGGAAGCTCGCCGCCCTCCGGATCCTCAATCACTCTCCGAATCGGAAGCTCATGAGCGAGAGCGAAGGCGTGGTCACGCTCGTCATGCCCCGGCACCGCCATAATCGCTCCGGTTCCGTACTCCATGAGCACGTAGTCGGCGACATACATCGGAATCTGTTCACCGTTTACCGGATTGGTCACAGTGCGACCGAGGAAAACTCCCGTCTTTGGCCGGTCAGAAGACCCCCGAACTTCATTTGACTCGGCGCTGGCCCGGTTGACATAGGCCCGGACTTCGTCCTCCCGGTCAGTCCCTGCTGCCAGCCTCAGAACATCGGGATGCTCTGGCGCCATCACGAAGAAGGTCGCCCCGAACAGCGTGTCCGGGCGTGTTGTGAACACTGGGTAATCGGTGCTCAGTTCCTCGCAACGGAAGACAACTTCAGCGCCCTCAGACCGGCCGATCCAGTTGCGCTGCATGGTCTTGACGTGCTCCGGCCACTCGATCTTGGCGAGGTCTTCAAGGAGCCTGTCGGCGTAATCGGTGATGCGAAGGAACCACTGCTCAAGCTGGCGAACCTCTACCTCGGAACCACAGCGCTCACATTGCCCCTCAACGACCTGCTCATTGGCCAGCACGGTGGCGTCCTGCGGGCACCAGTTGACTGCTGCCTCGCGGCGGTAGGCAAGCCCACGCTCATACATTTTGAGGAACAGCCACTGAGTCCAGCGGTAGTAGGTCGGCTGGTGAGTTCCAAACTCACGCGACCAGTCAATCGAGATCCCCCAGCGCTCAAACTGCTCACGGAACGATGCGATCGAAGCTGCAGTTGAGACCTGCGGCTTCTCACCGGTCTTGATCGCGTGGTTCTCGGCTGGAAGGCCGAAGGCGTCATAACCCATGGGGTGAAGAACCACACGTCCCGTCCGGCGAGTGAAGTGCGCGACAGCGTCACCCAGGGCGTAGTTCTTAAGGTGCCCCATATGGGGCTCCCCGCTCGGGTAGGGCAGCATTTCGAGGACATAGGTCGTTCGATCCGGGTCAGCGTCATTGCCAACCTCCCACGTCTTCTCGTCAGCCCAAACCTTCTGCCAACGGGCCTCAATGGAGTGGGGGTCGTACCTGCGGTCGTCGCTCATTGGACCGGGAGGTTACCCGCAGAACGAAGGCCCGCGGCTTGAAGGAGCCAATCAACCACCGTGCGCTACGCTTCCGACTACCTCCTTGGGGCTGTAGCTCAGCTGGGAGAGCGTCGCGCTGGCAGCGCGAAGGTCAGGGGTTCGATCCCCCTCAGCTCCACTTAATCGTTCTCGCTCGGATCAGGCGGCAAATCAGGGTGGTCAGTTCGGCCAGCGTCGCCCCAAAGCTTTTCGAGACGGTAGATCTCACGCGCTTCAGGCTGGAAGATGTGAACGACCACGTCAATGAAGTCGATCAGGACCCAGCGACCTTCAGGAAGGCCTTCCACCTTGCGTGGGTAAAGCCCGTAATCCTTCTTCATGCCCTCGAGGATGCCGTCGTGAACTGCCTTGACCTGGCGGTCTGAACGGCCGCTGGCAATCACGAAGCGGTCGGTGTAGTCCACCAGCCCGCGAAGGTCCAGCTCGACTACGTCTACAGCCTTCTTGTCGTGAGCAAAGCGAACAATCTCTGAGGCCATCTCGGCCTCGTCAATCTGTGGTTTCTCGTTCTGTGTAGTCAAACCGACTTCCGATGGTAGAGGCCGCGCTCGGAAATCAACGACGCGACAGCTGATGGCACTAGCTCAGTGACGGCGCTTCCCTGGCCTACAAGGTCGCGAATAGCGGTGGACGAGATCGCCACAGGCGCCATCCGGAGCGGTTCGGCTTCAACCTTCGCTCCCAGCCCTCGAACAACTTCGGCCACGTCCCCCTGGGGAACGCCATCGGCACGCTGCACCCAAGCAATAGTTGCCTGAGACACGATCGCTTCTGGACGGTTCCAGGTCGGAAGAGAAAGTGCTGCGTCCTCGCCGAGGATCAGAAACAAATCGTCGGTGGGATTGGCGCTGCGTACCTGCTCAACCGTGTCCACCATCCACGACGGCCCTTCCCGGTCAACTTCGATTCGGGAAACCACAACGCTGTCAAGTCCAGCAAACGCCGCTTGACACAAGTCGTAACGAGTCTCTGCGCCCGGCTCATCAACAACCTCTTTGTGCGGTGGCTGCTTTGCCGGAATAACCAGCAGAGCATCCAAGCCCAAACCGTTCAGCGCGGCCTTGGCAAGCTCAACGTGGCCGTTGTGTGGCGGGTTGAAAGTCCCGCCGAGGATTCCAATGCGCGACAAACCCGGAAGTTACTCGCGGATCTGGCCGTCGCCCTCAGCAAGCCAGGAAATCGTCGTCAACTCCCGCAGTCCGATTGGCCCGCGAGCATGCAGCTTCTGCGTCGAAATCCCGATCTCAGCACCCATTCCAAACACGCCGCCGTCAGTGAATCTTGTTGAGGCATTGACGTAAATGCAGGCTGCGTCAACGCGAGCTTGGAACGTACGAGCTGCGTCCCGATCATTCGTGATGATCGCCTCAGAGTGCCCCGAGCCGTAGCGAGTGATGTGGCCAATCGCTTCCTCGAGTGAATCCACAACGGCAACCGAGATGACCGGTGCGAGGAACTCGGTCGCAAAATCTTCCTCGGTCGCAGCGATCGTTTCAATCGAGCTGCCAGCCAATGCCGAAGCGCGCCCGTCACAGCGAAGCTCGACGCCCTCGTGTGCGAGTGCAGCCAGAGCCAGGGGGATGAAATCAGCGGCGACCTTCTCGTGTACCAACAGCGATTCAGCGGCATTACAGACACCTGGGCGTTGAACCTTTGCGTTTACCGCGATCCTCGTTGCCATCTCAAGGTCAGCTGACGCATCCACGTAGATGTGGCAGTTACCTGCTGCCGCGTAGATCACCGGGACGCTTGCGACTGCTTCGAGGGCCTTCTTGAGTCCCTCTCCACCGCGGGGAATGATCAGGTCCACAAGCCCATCCGCAGTACCCAAAACCTCGAGTTCTTCTCGCTCGCCCCCACCCACAAGGGTCACGCTTGCCCGGGGCAGGCCTGAAGCCTCGACAGCGTCTGCTGCGATCTGGCCTAGAACAGCGTTGCTATTTACGGCCGAGGAGGATCCTCGCAGGACGGAGGCGTTGCCGGAGCGCAGGCAGAGAACAGCTGAGTCAATCGTCACGTTCGGGCGAGCCTCGTAGACAACGGCTACGACTCCCAGAGGCCGTCTCACTTTGCGAAGCTCAATCCCGTTGTCAAGCCTGTGACCTTCGAGCTCCTCATCAATTGGGTCCTCCAACTCAGCCACAGTTCGAGCACCCTCTGCGATACCGGCTACGCGGCCCTCATCAAGAAACAGCCTGTCGAGCAGAGCATCGTCAAGTCCTGCTTCGCGACCGGCTGACAGGTCCAAAGCGTTGGCCTCAAGGATTTCCGGAGTGCGTGCGATAAGGGCATCTGCGATCGCATTGATGGCTGATGCTCGCACCGCTCCGCTCGAAGCAGCCAGGTCTCGGGACGCTTGCTTGGCAAGCGCCAGTTGGTCCAAGATTGTCTCTCGCGTCGTCGACATCGTTCCCTCAGGATAAGCAGGTCAGGCCAAAACGAACCGGTCGCGATGGATCGCCTCATCCGGAGCCCCGGGAATCAAAGCAACTACCTCTGGAGTCTTCAATCCGGCAACGGCACGTAGATCGGTCGCAGCATAGGCAACCAATCCCTTCCCAATCAGCTCCGAATCGCAAACCACCTCTACTGCATCTCCAGCTGAGAACTCGCCTTCCACAGACTTCACCCCGACCGGAAGGAGGCTGGTTCCGCCAGCCCTGAGTGCTGTAACGGCGCCAGCATCAATGTGGAGAGTGCCCTTTGCCTGTTTCGCGAACCTAAGCCACGACTTAAAAGAACCGTGGCCTCCAGCTCCAGCATGGAATCGTGTGCCAATCGCTTGACCTGAAGCAGCCGCAAGCAAGGTTCCCGAAGCATGCCCCGGTCCGACGACGGTTTCGATCCCTGCAGCGGTTGCCATCTCGGCACTGACGACCTTGGACCGCATGCCACCAGATCCAAGTTCGTTTGCGTTCTGGGCAATATCCAGACCTTCAAGTTGCGCGAAGTCAGTGACGTCGGCAACCAGCGGCGAATCCGGATTCACCCTTGGGTCTGATTCATGCAGACCGTCCGCCTCCGTCAGGAGAACGAGCCTCTCAGCCCCAAGCAGGATGGCGACTTGAGCAGCAAGAACATCGTTGTCCCCGAAAGTGATCTCTTCAGTTGTAGTGGTGTCGTTCTCGTTGATGACGGGTACGGCACCCCACTCCAGAAGTTTTCTAAGCGTTGCAGCGACGCGCACGTTGGAGGCTCGCTCCTCGATGTCATGCAGAGTCAGGAGGACCTGCGCAGCATCAAGGCCATGCGTTGCCAGCTCCGCTCTCCAAGCTTGGAAGAGCGCTGCCTGCCCCACGGCGCTTGCAGCCTGGAGCTCATCCAATGCAGTTGGACGCTTTGCGAGGCCGAGCTCAGCAATGCCACGCGCAATTGCTCCGCTTGAAACCACTACGACGCTGTTTCCCCCAGCCCGAATTGCGGCTACATCAGAGCAGACTGATTCGAGAACATCGGCACGCAGCTCTCCGGCCCCGTCAGCAACGATGCTTGACCCAAGTTTTGCGACAACAAGTCCCATAGGGAGCGAGGTTACTCAGGGTCAAGCTCGAAAACGATGCCTGCGATTTCAACATCTTCTCCGTGCTCAAAGCCCGCCTGCTCCAGAGCTCGGATGACACCAATCGTTCGCAGTCGGCGCTCGAGCTCCGCGACAGCCTCATCGTTCTCAAGATCGAACCTCGCAACGAGCTTCTCAATCCCCTCGCCTGAGACAACCCAGAGGCCGTCCTCGTCCTGGTCAATCTCAAACCCACGCTTCGCAGCTGGCCGGAAGATCGTGCGGCCCTCTGGAATCTCCGAGATGACCGGCTCAAGCTCTGGGACTGTCCGGACGAGAAGCTTCGAGAGATCGTCCACCCCTGCAGAAGTAGCAGAGCTGGTGAGCAGGACAGGCACATCGCTGCCGACCCGCGCTTGCCATTCCTTGACGGTTTCCTCACCCTGCTCCGGGCTAACTAGGTCGCTCTTACTTAGCGCGATTACTCTGGGGAGGCGAGCCAAGCGCTCATCGTGGGCCTCAAGCTCTGCCTCCACTGTCTCGAAGTTGGCTACTGGATCGCTGCCATCAAGTGAAGCGAGGTCAAGAACGTGAACCAAGAGTCGTGTGCGCTCAACATGGGCAAGGAACTCGTCACCCAGTCCAGCACCAGAGCTAGCACCCTCGATCAGCCCAGGGATGTCGGCAACAACTAGTTGACGCTCATCTGCCTGAATTGTTCCCAAGACAGGTTCAAGGGTTGTAAACGGGTAGTCAGCAATCTTTGGTCGCGCACGAGTCATTGCTGCCAACAGGGAACTCTTACCAGCGTTTGGAAGTCCAACTAATCCCACATCTGCGAGCAACTTCAGCTGCAGGCGTAATTCCGCTTCCTCTCCTCCTACCCCCCGCTCGCTGAAGCGAGGTGACTGACGGGTCGCAGTTGTGAAGTGGGCGTTTCCTTTGCCGCCCTTTCCTCCCCGCGCCACAACGATCTCGGTTCCCGGACTAACAAGGTCAATCGTTGAACCGTCTTCGCGCTCAATAACAGTCCCGGGAGGCACTGGAATTACGAGGCCTTCTCCATCAGCGCCATGCCTGTTGTTACCTTCACCGTGGCCACCGCGTCCGGCTTGGAACTTTCGGCGCCTCTTAAAGGCAGCGA
>CAZZKI010000022.1:0-10220 GCA_964654785.1 uncultured Solirubrobacteraceae bacterium | reverse complement strand
ACCACATCAAAGTCGGTGAATCCCTCTTCGATCTTCTTTGCGAGGTCGTCGCCGCCAACGTAATCGGCGCCAGCCTCTTCAGCTTCCTTCGCCTTGTCGCCTTGGGCGAACACTGCGATGGTGACGTCCTTGCCGAGGCCGTTTGGCAGCGCGACGGTGCCGCGAAGCTGCTCCTCAGCGTGGCGAACGTTGAGGCCAGTTCGGACGTGCAGTTCAACTGCCTCGTCGAACTTGGGCTCGCGAAGTGTCTTGATGAGCGCGATTGCCTCAGCTGGGCTGTGCTCGCGCATGCGGTCGTACTTCTGGCGTGCCTCACGCCAGTTCTTTCCGCGACGATTCAGACGAACTGCCATCAGTCAGTCACCTCCACGCCCATTGAACGGGCGGTGCCGGCGATGATCTTCGCCGCTTGATCAATGTCGTGTGCGTTGAGGTCGTTCATCTTCTTCTCAGCGATCTCACGCAGCTTTGCCTGTGAGATTGAGGAGACGGTTGTGCGTCCTGGCTCTGAAGACCCCTTGGGGATGTTGATCGCCTGACGGATAAGAACCGCTGCTGGCGGGCTCTTGGTGATGAAGGTGAAGGAGCGATCCTCGAAAACGGTGATCTCGACTGGGATGGTCGTGCCGTTGTCTTGGGCCGTCTGGGCATTGAATGCCTTGACGAACTCCATGATGTTGACGCCGTGCTGACCGAGGGCAGGACCAACTGGCGGAGCAGGGCTCGCCTGGCCTCCCGGGGCCTGCAGCTTGATGATCGTCATTACTTTCTTGGCCATGTTCAGACTTTCTTGACTTGGTCGAAGCCGACTTCAACAGGCGTCTCTCGACCGAAGATGGATACCAGCACCTTGAGCTTCCCTGCGTCCTCGTTGATCTCGGCAATCTCACCAGAGAAGTCCGAAAGAGGACCTGAGATGACCTTGACGGACTCGCCAACGCTGAACTGCGCAACCGGACGAGCCGGTGCCGTAGCTGTTGCGCCAGGAGCTGACGTTGGCTGCTCAACCTTGAGCAGACGGTCAACCTCAGGGGCCGTCAGAGGAATCGGCTGGTCGGCTGCGCCAACGAACCCGATTACACCCGGCGTGCCCTTGACGAGCTGCCAGGAATCCTCAGTCATGTTCATCTCTACAAGAACGTAAGCCGGCATGGTCCGCTTCTCAACTTCGACCTTCTGGTTGTCCTTGACTTCTTGGACGGTCTCAGTTGGAACGACGATGCGGCGAATTGCGCGCTGCTGCTTGAGCGCTGTGCGGCGATGTTCAAGGTTCTGACGAACCTTGTTCTCATGGCCTGAGTAAGTGTTGATGACGTACCAGCGATACATGTGGTTCCTCAGGTGATCAGGTCCATGAACTGGGCGGACAGAAAGTCAGCAAGGCCGAGGAAGCCGCCAGCGATGGCGACGAACCCACCAACCACTGCTGTCGCCTGGGCGACATGCTTTCGGTCAGGCCATTGGACACGTTGAAGTTCGCGCCATGAGCCGCGAAGAAAATTGATGAAGCGGAAACGGGAAGGAGCTTGCGCATGCTTCTCAGCATGACGCTGCTCAGCAGCCTCGTCGATTGGCTTCTCGTCGAAAGCCTCGCCGGTGTCGACCGTCTCGGTCAAATCAGCGAGTTTCCTTGTGCTGCGTGTGCTTCTTGCACCAGCGGCAGTGCTTGCGCATTTCAATCCGATCAGGATTGTTGCGCTTGCTCTTGTTTGTCTGGTAGTTGCGGCGCTTGCAGTCCTCACATGCGAGGGTCACAGCGATTCGAACGTCTCCGCGGGCCATGTTTCTAGTCTCTTCCGGTCATGCTTGCGCCGCCCGGGAGTACCTAAGACTTCAGGATCCCGAACGACAGGGACTGCGGAGTGTAGCGCCGCAGCGATATTGGTGGCGGCTCGCAGGCGCTCGCCCGAAATGTGAGGCCAAGCGTAATCTCGTCAGGCAGTGCAACGCCCGACCATGCCCACATTCCCAGCTGGCTCACGTTCCGTGTTCGCGGCGACCCTGCTCAACATGCTCTCAGTTGGAGCCGCCCTTCCAGTACTCCCTAGGTTCGTCAAGGGTCCAATCGGGGGCAGTGATGTAGACGTTGGGCTGGTAATCGGCGCATTTGCTTTTGCAGCGATCATCGTGAGGCCCTTGGCCGGCCGCTGGGGTGACCGGCGCGGTAGACGCCCGGTGATGATTGTTGGTACGGCGTTCACTGCTGTGGCCGGGGTCCTCTATGCGGTTCCGTGGGGAGTCACTGGGCTAGTCGCAGCTCGCGTAATCCTTGGCGCTGGCGAGGGAGTTGTCTACACATCCGGTGCCAGTTGGATGGCAGACCGCGCGAGTGACGATGAGCGTGGCCGAGTCATCGGCCTATATGGCCTCGCTATTTGGGGCGGGGTGTCAGCCGGGCCGGTACTCGGCGAAGGCCTGTTTGACTGGACCAACTCCTACAACGCCGTCTGGGGACTCTGCGTCGCTCTGTCAGTTGCCTCACTGGCTGCGCTGTATTGGATGCCTGGCGAGCGGAGCGGCAAGTCGCATGAACAAGCGAAGGTGCACGCGACCGGCTTGGAGAGCTATATCCCACGGGCCTCGATTCGCCCTGGCCTCGCCTTGATGACAGCCAACCTCGGCTACGCCGCAGTCTCGTCCTTCCTCGTTCTGATGCTTGACCAGCGCGGAATCGGCCACGGCGCCATGGCCTTTGCTGTGTTCGCCGCAGCAGTCGTCGTCAACCGACTCTTGTTCGGCGACATTCCAGACCGACTTGGTGGTCGACTTTCTGCGATGTATGCGGCAGCCTTGGAAGGTGTCGGTTTGGTGATCCTCGCAGCGGGGCAGTCCCTGCCAATTGCGCTTCTCGGGTCAGCAGTGATGGGCTCAGGGTTCGCGATGCTGTTCCCCTCACTTGCCTTGCTCGTACTAGCGCGGACCAAGCCAGAGCAGCGTGGAGCCGCGATGGGCACCTTCACTGCCTTCTTCGACATTGGCCTAGCGCTTGGCTCGCCACTCGTCGGGGTAGTTGCTGCCAGCAGTGGCTACGGAGGCGCTTTTATTGCTGGCGCCATCGGAGCAATGGGAGGACTTCTGATCGCGGCTACCGCACACCCCAATGGCCGCGACCATGGAAAGCCAGACTCTCCCGAGCCTCTCTAGTTAGTCGCTTCGAAGAGTCGCGAGGTTGGGTTTAGGTCGCGGGCTCTGCGGTAATCGCGCAGCGCTGCGCCGTAGTGACCCTGCTTCGCTTCAAGCCCCGCAAGCACCAACCAGGGCTGCCAAGCCCCAGGCTCTCGCTTGATTGAGCCGCGCACCATCGTCACCGCGCCAGCGATGTTCCCGCTGGCCTCTTGGGCCAATCCCTCTTGAAGCCAAGCTTCGGCTGAATAGGGCTGCCAGCGACGAGCCGAGCGGACAGCACCGATCGCATCAGCCCATTGACCCTTCGCGGCGTGTTGGCGGCTGTCAATAAGAGCGTGGCTTGCGACGGTTGGAGGGACCACCAACACGAGCAGCAGAACAGCAACCGTGCCAACCACTCCGCGCACAAGTGGCGATGCCTCCCCTTCCAACTCGTGGTCGGGAGCCGCCACCGCAGCGAATGCCAGCAACGCGACGACGGGCAGCACAGTTACTTGCCAGCCCCAGTCAACGGCCGAAGAGAGCGCAAAGGCAAACACGGTGGCACTACCTGCTGCAGCCACCCCAAGCTCTGAGCCAGCTCGCCGCAAGCCGGAAACGCAGCCCCACGCAAGAGAGGCGACGAATCCCAAGATCAAGAGCAGGCCGACTAAACCGAGGTCTGACCACGCTTCTAGATAAAGCGAATGTGCATTGCGGACACTGAGGTGACTCGTGCGGTGCTGAGTCCACCACAGTTCGAAAGTGCCGCCACCAGTACCGGTGATCGGCTTCTCAGAACCTGCATCAAGCGCCCCGCTCCAAAGCTGCCAGCGCCCGTTCGAGCTTTGCGCGGCGAGGCGATCCACCGAGTTGGCTCGGCTGCTGTCAACCGAAAGACGAGGATTCCGGAAGTCGTTAAATGCTTTGTCCAGCTTCGGGCCGCCCCCAGCTGCAAAGAACGCGGCTGCCAAGACGACAAGAAGGCCCATCGCGGCTCCCAGCCTGAACAGCGGCTTGACTGGAGCGCGCTGCTCGGCGACTGGAATCTTGTCCAGAGCAACACACAGCGTTGCCATCGCGAGCGACGCTGCCAACAAGACGAGGAGAGTCGTCCTCCCCTGCTGAGCGCCTACACCTGCATCAGTAAGCCCATCCATCAACTCACTGCCGCTGAGGGCACTCGCTATCACCACTGCCGAAGAGCCAACGCCAGCAGCAAGGCCGATGATGCGACGCTTGTTGATGGGGCCGAGGACAAAGGCGAGGAGCACCGCTATGACCGCAGTGGCAACTCCACCGCGGGAGATCGCGAACAGGACTGTTACTGCCATCAGCGGGATCGCTGCGCCAGCCATCGCTCGCGAAATTCCCTTGCGGCTTTCAACTGCGAAGTGAAGAGCCAGCGGAATGGTCATCGCTACCAGGTAGGCGAGTGCGTTCCAGTATCCGATTGGCCAGTAAAGGCGAGGCCGCAGCTTGCCGAGCGCACCGACAGCAGCAGTGTCTGGGAACCATTCCGGGTGAAGGCGAGACCCGGAAGCCAGTGCTGCGAGCAAGGCGACGCCAGCCAGGATTCCAGCGAGTGCAGCCGTCCTGTCCTGCTTGCGGATCGTGACCACACCGGCAAGAAGGGCGCTTAGTACAGCCCCGATCTGCACAGCCGTAGCAACGGTTCTTCCTGAAGCATCAGACCAAGTAACTGAGAGCAGGTCCCAAACAAGGAGGCCGCCGAGGAATGCTGTTGCCGACAGGCGCGAACCGCTCACCTTGACTGTCGGGATTAGCCCGAGGATGGCTCCGATCAGGATGAGCCAAGAGGCGAGCAAAGCGATCTCACCGGTAACGGGAAGCTCGTAGCCACCGTGGCGCCAGCCAATCAGCAGCACGAAGGCTGCCACTGAGACTCCTACGACCCGCTCCCGGGTCAGTGGCGAGGTCCGCGCAGGTTGCTGCGTGACTTTGGGGTCGGCCTCTGTCATCCTGTGTACTTCCATGCTTCGCAAGAGTTTCGCACCATTGCTGGTCACGCTCGCCGCCTCGGCTGCATTTGCTGGTCCTGCGCAGGCGTCAACCGCTGTCACCGGCGATCCATGGATTGACCAGTACATCGAGCAGGTCCCATCTGTAACCGGTGAAGTTCGTACGGGCAACGAGAAGCTCCGCAGCGGCCTGTCGAGGGAGCAGATTTCACAACTCGCTGATGACGGAGGGCAGCGTTACGCGTATGTGACGGCCGCAACCGTTCCGCCTCAACCGAAGGCAGCGAAGGGTGCCCGCACCGCAGTACTTGCAGTCAACGTGCCCTCCATACCAACTGCTCTCACGACCACCCTTGACGGTGGCGGCGGCCTTGGCCCGGTGCTCCCTGCAGCATTGATCGGCGGTCTGATCGGCGCATTCGCATTCGCCTTCTCGCGCTTTAAGCGCGGCAACGCTTAGCAGCGGACCTCACCCTCAGCAGCACCCAAAGAACCAGTCTCCTGACGGCGTGTCGCAACCGGCGCGAAAAGTTGACACTGTGTCTAAGATCCTCTCCTGAATGAGTACTGCTGATCAACTCAAGGGAACTGGCGATCGTCCAACTGGCGATGTCGGAGAGTCCTCTCAAACTTCGGCTCCCGGAACTGAGGGCAGGCGCAGAGCCCATGCCCGGGACGTTCTCACGCGCCGCGCTTTGGTCACCTCTGACCTTCTGTGCACCGCAGTTGCCATCTGGCTGGTCGTGTCAGTTCTTGGGACAAGAGATGAGGTCCACCCTCTCGTCCTTGCCTACCTGCTGATCGTTCCTGTCGCAGCAAAACTGCTGGGTCTCTACGACAATGACGACACTCGCCTTCGCCACACCACCTTGGACGAGATGCCGCGAATCTTCGTTCTCGCCGCGATCATCGTTGGCATCGCATGGCTCGCTAAGGGCAACATCTTCAGCGGTGACGTTGGCCACGACCAGCGCCTCGCCCTGCTCGGTGGCATCACCCTCCTCATAACCCTCAGTCGTGGCCTCACCCGCCGAGCCGTTGTGCGTTCGCTTCCTGCTGAACGCTGCCTCGTAATCGGCACACAGAAGTCTGCTGAAGAGTTGGCTCTCCGCTTTGAGCGCTCTCACGCATTCAAAGCTGAAGTCATTGGCCAAATTGACTTCCCAGAAGCCCCCAACAGCGCTCTGAGCTCCGCAGTTGAGGTCGAAAATGTGATTGATGACTTCCTGATTGAGCGGGTCATTGTCGTTCCATCAGCACCTGAGGACCTCTCGGTCGCGCGAGCAATCAACACAGTCGGAGTCAAGGTCAGCCTTGTTCCACTGGTCAACGACATAGCTGGCGCCTCGTGGGCACTCGATGACCTGATCGGCCTTGCACTCCTTGGAATGCGCCGGCCTCGCCTAACCGGTTCATCAGCCTTTGCAAAGCGGATCTTCGACATCGTGATTGGCTTCGTCCTCACGCTCATCGCAGCACCCGTAATGGCCATCATCGCTCTTGCGATCAGGGTCGATTCGCCCGGTCCAGCTATCTACCGCCAGCGCCGAGTCGGCAAGGACGAGTTCCAATTCACGATGTTCAAGTTCCGGACGATGTCCGACGGATCACATTCAAAGCGGACTCACCTCGCAACTCTCAACGAGTCAGATGGCTTGTTCAAGATCAGTGATGACCCGCGTGTAACTCGCATCGGCAGGTTCCTTCGCAAGACGAGCCTCGACGAACTCCCCCAACTCTTCAATGTGTTGATGGGCAGCATGAGTCTCGTCGGGCCTCGCCCGCTCGTGCCTGAAGAGGACATCCTTCTCTCCGGTTGGGCACGGTTCCGCTACTCCGTCCTGCCAGGCATGACAGGGCCATGGCAACTGGGCAGCGCTGCACGCTTCTCAATCACAGATATGGCCTCACTTGACTACCTCTACGTGACTAACTGGTCGCTCTGGGGTGACATCAAGATGCTGATTCGCACCGGCGTCTACGTCCTCGGACTGCACGGTCGTTGATCAAACCCGCCTCGTGCGGGTAGTCTCGGCCTGTGGCCTCTAAGAACAACAGCATCGAAGCTGACGCGCGGCGCTTTTTTGACTGGGGCGGCGTGGAAAGCCACGACCCTGAACTCAAGAGCTTTCCGAAGCCGACGCTCGACCGAATTGCTCGCGGCAAGCACCTGCGTAAGGATGTGCCAAGAAGCGCTCACGGCAAGTGGAAGCCAGACACACAGCGGCCTGACCCGATTGCCATCCTTGAGCAGCAGGCAGCTGTACGAGTCCCAGACCTTGTGCCGATTCGCTACGGGCGAATGCTCGAATCCCCCTTTGCGTTCTTCCGCGGTGGTGCGGCGATCATGGCTTGGGACCTCGCCCACTCAGCTACGACGCGCATCCGCGTCCAGTGCTGTGGTGACGCTCACCTGGTCAACTTCGGCGCGTTTGCGGCCCCCGACAGACGGCTGATCTTCGACCTCAACGACTTTGACGAGACACTCCCAGCCCCGTTTGACTGGGACTTGAAACGTCTGGCTGCCAGCGTGGAAGTCGCAGCCCGCGACAACAATTTGAAGCCCGGCGAGGCAGCGGATGCGGTCCGGGCATCAGTCCGCGCTTACCAACAGTCAATGGCGATGTTTGCCGGCCTGCGGTTCTTGGACACTTGGTACGCACGTATTGACCTTGACCACATTGAGCAGTTGGTTGAACAGAACGGTCGAGCGAGCGCCGTTAAGCAGACGAAGAAAGAGATCAACAAGGCAAAGCGCAAGACGGGAGTGGGCGCTCTGGCAAGGTTCGCTGAAGAGGACGGAACCGGCACCTTCAGAATTCGTGAAGAGCCGCCAGCGATCGTCAGGTTCGCACCAGAGACTCATCCCCATGCTCAGGGCATCGTTGACCAAGCTCTGAAGGACTACGCGCTCAACCTTCAGCCTGACCGCAGGATTCTCCTTGAGCGGTACCACGTCGAGGACTTCGCCCGGAAGGTTGTTGGCGTCGGCTCGGTGGGGACTGAGGCCTTCATGATGCTGATGATGGGTGACCGCGACGATGACCCTCTCTTTCTGCAACTCAAAGAAGCCCAGCAGTCAGTACTCGAGCCGTACGCAGGGTCCAGCGTCTACGCAAACCATGGCGAGCGCGTCGTTCAGGGCCAACGGCTGATGCAGGCTGCGAGCGATTCGTTCCTCGGTTGGATCACCGGTACTGGACCTCGCAGACTTGACTATTACGTGCGTCAGCTCCGTGACATGAAGGGCTCAGCCGATGTTGCAACGATGGACGGTCTCCGCCTCGCGGCCTATGCCGAACTCTGCGGCGCGACGCTTGCGCGCGCCCATGCGCGTGCTGGAGATGCTGCTGTGATCAGCGGTTACGTTGGCAACGGGGACGCTTTCGCTGACGCGATCGTCGCCTACGCGTCGGCCTACGCAGACTGCAACGAAGACGATTACTCGCGCCTCGTTGCAGCTGTCAAGTCTGGCCGCGTTAAAGCTGAAACTGGCGTCTAGCGGGCCAGCGGATTGCCGCGCCGCTTTGCGCGGAATGCACCCGACAAGGCTGACTCATCCCAGCCTTGGGGAACGCTTCCGTCTTGGGCGTAGCGGTAGAGCACCACGCGGAACACAGCTTGCAGCGAGCTGAGTAGCAGCACCGCGACGAAGAACAGTGCGACGCCCGCAACAGCGAAGGCGATCGCCGCAGCAATTGAGTCGTTTGAGACTCCCACCATGCCTGCGAAGCAGAGGAACGCGAGCAGGATGAACGGAAGTCCGATGATGCCGATCGCCGAGCTGCCGACAACTCCTTCACCCCAGCGTTCGCGGATCACATGCGAAGACTTCTTGATCGCGGCTTTGGGAGTCAGGCCTTCAAGTGCAATTACTGGAATCACGAAGAAGGTGGCAATCGCCCAAGCAAGGCCTGCCAAGCCGCGAACGAGGCCGGCAACAAGCGCGCCACCGCCCTTGTCGTCAAGGAATGACTGGATTGCATTGAGGATCAACCCGACTGTCAATTGCACAGCTGCCCAAGCCGCTATTACTCCAAGCTTCTGACGAGCATCGGCAATCCCCGACCCAACCGAAACTGGCTGGCCGTCAATCGCCTTCGCAGTGCTCGAGGCAAGCGCAACCGAGAAGAAGATCGCGAAGAATGTCGCCCCGTAGGCTGCGAGCACTCCGAACGGAATCATCGTCCAGTCGGCCTTCTCGTCAGCAGCGTAAATCGCGATTCCTGGTGCGAACAGAATTACTGCTGCGACGAATCCGAAGATTGATCCAAGGATCGGAAACGCCATCAGAGCTTTGTGGCTGCGGAGAACTGCCCAGCTGGCCTTGGCGAGTTCCCACCCGCGGCGCCAGCGGCCTGGTGTTTTTGCGTCGGCTGTCATGGTCTTCAGTGTAAGCAGCAACCCCGGCAGTAACTAGTTAGTCGCCGCAGCCGTTCCCCTTGATTCGGTAGACGGAGATCACAGGCCCTGGTCGCTCGTAGGCGTCCGGCAGGTAGTTGAAGGAATCGTCGAAGCTGAATGGAACTGGCTTGGCGCCTTCCTTCCACGGGCTCGCTCGGAACATCAGTTTCGAGTGGGTGAAGAGTGACCTGTAGAACGCCATGCCCTGAGGTGAACGCTCGGGCTGGCGCTCGACCCGGCCGCGCTGTGTCGAAGACGTAACAAGCCAGCAGTACTTGTTGATCTGGTAGCGCTTGATCAAATCGGCATTCAAGACTCGTGGGTATTCCTCGGTCCTCAAGCCGTTGGGATCCCACATCCGCGGGCCCCAAACCTGCCACCTCCGCTTGCGGAGCCGGCCTTGGGTTGACCTACTCAGGTCACGCAGCCATGCCTCGGGAACCACGCCTGGCTCAATCACAACTTTCGAGCCCTTTGGAATGTTTCGCGTCATCCACTTGCGGGCCTCTGCGCGAGTGTCGTCGCGGCTTAGGACTTGATCGACATGGATGCTTGCCGATACCCCTTGAGCTGTGGCCAATAGTCCGAGTGCGAGAGCGAACGGGACTGCCGCCTTGGCCCAGCGTCCCTTAACTGCGTCAACAAGCCAGCAGCCGCCCCAGCCTGCCAGTAGCGCAACGAATGGGAAAAGCGGCAGTCCCCATCGGGCAAACCAGCGGCTGTGCAAGG
>CAZZKI010000021.1:0-10404 GCA_964654785.1 uncultured Solirubrobacteraceae bacterium | reverse complement strand
TCAGTGCTCTACGAGAAGTTCGGCATCACGCCTGACGCAGTCGTCGAGCGCGTCAAGTCGCTTCTCTGACCTCAGCTGGCGCGGTCGATCAGCTCGCGGTGGACTGAGCGGGTGTTGCCAGTCCGGCGCGTCCACTTGCGGTCTGGTCCGAGCTCCCACGAGTTGACGTCGTCTTCCATGCAGAGGGCGAGCGTCTCAAGCAGTTGGTCTTGAAGTTCCGGAGTTTCAATTGGGACGAGCAGCTCCACTCGCATGTCAAGGTTGCGAGGCATCAGGTCAGCTGAGCCAAACCAGATGCTTCGCTCGTCACCACGCTCGAAGCAGTAGATCCGCGAGTGCTCAAGAAAGCGCCCCACGACTGACCGAACCGTGATGTTGTCGCTCACTCCTGGAACGCCGGGGAGCAAGCAGCAGACGCCGCGAATGTTGAGGTCAATTTTCACTCCCGCTTGGGAGGCACGGTAGAGCGCTTCGATTGACTTTTGGTCCACCAGAGCGTTCATCTTCATCTGGATCCGTGATTCCTTGCCAGCCATATGAGCCGCGATCGTCGCATCAATCTCCTCAACGATCTTGTTGCGGGTCCCAGTTGGTGAAATGACGACCTTGCGGAACTGGGCAGGGCGGGCGTAGCCAGTCAGCATGTTGAAAAGGTCGCTTACGTCCTCAGCAATGTCAGGGTCACAGGTAAGCAGTCCAAAGTCCTCGTAGACGCGGGCTGTCTTGGCGTTGTAGTTGCCAGTGCCGATGTGGACGTAGCGGCGCACCCCGGCTCCTTCCTGGCGGACGACCATCAAAGCCTTAGCGTGCGTCTTGAGGCCAGGCAGGCCGTGGCAAACATGGGCGCCAGCGTCCTCCAGAGTCTTGACCCAGCCAATGTTCTCACTCTCATCGAAACGGGCCTTAACTTCCACAACGCTCACAGCCTGTTTGCCCTGCTCAGCAGCCTCAACCATTGAGGGAACCAGGGTCGAGTCATCTGATGTTCGGTACACGGTCTGCTTGATCGCGAGGACCTTTGGGTCACGCGCAGCCTGGCGGGAGAGTCGCTCTACAGAAGCTGCAAATGAGTCGTAGGGGTGGTGGACGAGAACATCGCCGCGCCTGATGACTTGGAAGATGTCTGCGGGTTCGCCGTCACGCCGCTTCAACGCAGCGGGCACGAGCGGGCTCCAGCTTGGGTCGCGGAGATCGTCGTAGCCGCGCAAACCGTGGACTTCCCACAGGTCGCCAAGGTTGAGGAGGCCGTCAACGTCGACAACGTCCTGCTCTTCAAGATCGAGCTTCTCTGTCAGCCAACCGCGAATCACTGGGTCCATGTCGGCGGACACCTCAAGTCGTACTGCTTCGCCAAAGCGGCGGCGGCGGAGCTCTTCCTCAACTGCCTGAAGGAGGTCGTCAGCTTCATCGGAGACTGTGAAATCAGCGTCACGAGTGACTCGGAAGAACGAGTGGGAGATGATCTCCATTCCTTGGAACAGCTCGTCCAAGTGCCGGGCAATGACTTGCTCGAGCGGAACGAGTGCACCGTTGTCGCCAACAGGGACGAATCGTTCGAGCACCTCGCTGGGAGCCTTGACGCGAGCGAATGCGTCCTCGCCAGTAATCGGGTCGTGCAAGCGAACTGCGATCGAGAGCGACAGGTTTGAGATGTATGGGAACGGACGTCCTGGGGCGTCGGCGAGCGGCGTCAGGACGGGGAAGATTCGGGTTTCAAAGTCACGGTCAAGGGACGCCAGTTCGTCAGCGTCAAGTTGGCTTGGCCCCACGATTCGGATCCCATGTTCTGCCAGTTGGGGAAGCACTTCTGTTTGCCAGACGCGTCCGTGCCTGTCCATCAGGTTGGCGATTGCTTCCGCGACGTGCTCGTAGGCCTCGCTGGGCGAAAGCCCGTCGGGGCCGCGGGCGTCAATGCCAGCTTCGATTTGCTCATGGAGGCCAGCTAGGCGTACTTGGACGAACTCATCTAGGTTGGTTGCGGTGATGGCAAGGAACTTGGCTCGCTCAAGCAGCGGTGTGGATGAGTCCTCTGCCAGTTGCAAGACCCGACTATCGAACTCAACCCACGAGATTTCGCGGTTGTTGTAGAGGCTGTAATCGTCCAGAGCCGGCGTTTGAGCAGCCCCGTTTCCGCTCACGGATGAGACGCCATTCGTTGATGACGCTCTAGCTGTTGTATCCGTGACTTCTTCCATCACATTTGATGTTAGACAGCAGTGAGTAAAGGGAAGTTGAGCGGTAGTTAACGCTCACCGCAGGGGCCAGTGGAGCTAGCCGGAATCGAACCGGCGACCTCCTGGGTGCGATCCAGGCGCTCTCCCATCTGAGCTATAGCCCCGTGTTCGGGAGGCCGCAGGCGGCTTCCCAAGCGCCCTGCATCGTAGCGCCGTAGATAGGATCCCTGCAGATGGGCTTGTTGGACGACGCAATTCGCGACCACATTGACCTCCTCCGCCGCAGAGGCGCTGACCCGACCGAGATTGCCAAGGCAGAAGCTGAGGCCCTAGGTCCAGTAGTCCGTGAGGTCGAAGAGCCTGAAGTGCATGACGACTCCGAAGATCTTGTAGCTGGAACCGAGCCGGTCCCAGCCGCTGAGGTAGAGGAAGTGGAAGCAGCTGAGGCTGAAGGCGTCCCGTTCGAGGACGAGGAACCTTTCGATGGGCAATCAGCGCCCGCTGACCAGGCAACCGAGCATTTCGACATCTTCAGCGATGAGGGCGTTGACGCTGAGGCAGACGTGGCGATCGAGGAGGAAGACATTGACGACGCCTCACTCCACTCGGTTGACGCTGACGAAGCTCCAGCTGTAGTCGAAGATGAGCCCGTTGCCCCGAGCGCGCCTGCAGCCAGCGACGAAGAGGGCGACATCCTCGAAGGCACCCCTGACTTTCTTGAAGAGAGCCCTGACCACGACCGGCTGTGGTTTGAGCAAGCTCCCCCGAAGGACTTCGACTTCGAAGACGATAAGTAGTCGGCTGCGGCATCAAGCCGCGTTCTGTCTACTCCTCTTCAGCACGGTTTGACAGTTCAACATGGTCTGCGTCGCCAGATGTTGAGGTCTGCTTGTCGGCTTCAGCCTCAGGACGGGCAGCGTCATGGAACACGATTGAGTCCGAAACATCGTCGCCGTGTGACGCGTGGCGGATCAGGTCTTGCTCGGCCATTTCGAAGCCTTCAGCCTCGCCTCCGCCGGCCTCTCTAACTGGGCGCTCGGCAGGGTTTAGATTCTCGTCGCCTGCTCGACCGCCAATGGCAGCAGCTTCCTCTGCTGCAAGCTGCTCCTCCTCGGCGATCAGGATCTCGGGGTCAACCCATCGGAGGTCTTTCTCGTCGCGTTCCTTCATGCCTCCATTCGTAACCGCTGCAGCGGTACGCGGGGGCTTTTTCTAACTACTTCTTCTTCGGGGCGAGTCCAGCGCAGGTCTTAGTCATCTCTGCGAAGGTTGCCTTTGCCTGCCGAAGCTTCCCTTGGACTTGGCCGCCTTGAACGGCCTCAATCAGCTTTGAGGCGGCCTGTTGATCCTTCCCCCCGCTTTCGCTGGTGAGGATGTCGGTGATTGACTTGATGTTCTCCTCGAAGGCCTGGACCTTCTCTTTGCAGGGCGAGGTAACGCCCTTGAGGTAGGTAAGCGTTGCGCCTTGAGCCCGATCGGACTCCTGCTTGACAGCGGTAACAAAGGTTTGGATGCAGCCTTCGATGCTGGGCCCGCCCTGCTGCCCACCTTGTGGTCCACCACCTAGCGCACCGCCTGCGAACGCCTGGGTGAGGCACCCTGCGAGCTGGCTTCCCATCGTTGTGACGCTGGTCAGGTAGACCTCAGCGTTCTGCTTGAAAACTTGTGGATCGATTGACTCGCCAGTAGTGATGTTGCTCTGACTTGAGCCACCACAGCCACTAGCTGCGAGTGCAAATGTGAGGAAGACGGAGACAGTCGTCGTGCGCTTGATCATCAAGCAAGGGTAACGGCTACCATTCCGAGTCCGGAACCTCGGTTCCGCCCAAGGGGCCATAGCTCAGCTGGGAGAGCGCCTGCTTTGCAAGCAGGAGGTCGTCGGTTCGATCCCGACTGGCTCCACTTCGAGGTCTTCGACGACACCACGCTGGGTCTCCAAGTCTCACGGAACCTTCGCTTCCTTTAATTCCTCTCGCGGCCACCATGGTGTTGAAGTAAGCGTGTGGTTTCTGTAACTTAGGTCGCTGCCAGCCCCATTGCTTGGAGGAAGCCTTGAGGAACCCGCGACTTAGCTACGCGAACGTAATGTCAACCATTGCGGTCTTCCTTGCCCTCGGCGGAGTGAGCTACGCAGCTATAACCATTCCCGTCAACAGTGTTGGCTCTCGGCAGATCATTGATCGTTCAGTTGGTACTAATGACCTCGCTGACCGGTCGCTAACATCGTCAAAGATTGCTCTCGGGACGATCACGACTGCGAACATGAGCGCTGCTGCGGTTTCGCAGTTACGGGGAGCTAAGGGCGACCCGGGCCCCGCTTTTTTGGCGTATCAGCGGTTTGCTGCCCAAGTCGACTCCACTGACTTGGGTACCTGGACTGACACTGGTGACCAAGTCACGGTGGATGTCACAGAAGGTCAGCCGGTGTTGCATGTTTACGGCGCGTTCAAGTCAAGTTCTGCTGGCTGTGCCGTAGTCAATGGTGAACTTCGATTTCAGGTAACAAGCCCGAGCGGAGCAGTCGTTGGATCGGAGCTGACGCTGCCCGACACCAGACTCCTGATCGCAACTCCGTGGGCCCAAAACACTGGCAACCTGAAGGCATCAAGCAGCCGAGTATCCGTTGCTGTTCCTGCTGTAGGGCGATGGACGTTTGCTCTCCAACAACGGATCAAGTCGCATCTGTGCGGGGAAGTTCCTGTGACCTACTCCACGAAAGATCGGCAGATCTGGGTTGCTTCAACGCCGTTGGTCAATGGCTAGATAACCAGCTTGGAAACGATCCTCGGCGGCCGAGGTGATTCAGGCGGTGTGCACGCCTGCTTTGCAAGCAGGAGGTCGTCGGTTCGATCCCGACTGGCTCCACTTTCTGCTGCCCTCGTTCTCGTACTGACCGGCGACGCAGATGAGCCTCGTACGACGAAGAAATTCGCGATGTGGCCTTCTGCAATCCAATCTGCGACTGACTACGGCTTTTCCCCGTCATTACTCGGGTTTTCCGCAGGCGTACTACGGTTTCGAAGTAATGGGCGGAAGAGATAAGAGCAGATGAGAAGAGGAGCCACCGTTACAGCTTTGTTGACGACGGCTCTGTTCTCTATAGCTGCAGTGCCGCGCTCTGCTTTCGGTGAGGTGAACCACAAGGCCATGTTCACCGCAGGAGACCCGCTTGTCGTCGGTGCCGGGTCTTGGCGGTACACCCAGATTGATGCCCCGGCCGCCTGGCTCGCCTCCTCTGGTTACGGTGATCCGGTTACGGTCGCCGTGCTTGATGGAGGGCTAGCGACCGATCACGAGGACCTTGCAGGCCAGTTGTGGGACAACCCAGACGACCTACCGAATGGCATTGATGACGACGACAACGGCGTAGTTGACGACGTCCACGGCATTTCAATCATCGGCGGCGACACCAGCGCAGACCTAAGCGATGGAGATGGGCATGGCACCAATGTGGCAGGCATCATCGCCGCGACGGCCAACAATGGCCTTGGCCTAGCCGGCCTTGCCCCGTCTGCGAAGCTGATGGTGGTCAAGGTTCTCAATGAGAGTGGTGCGGGCTCTGAGAGCGACATTCTCAACGGGATGTACTACGCAATTACTCATGGGGCCAAAATCATCAATGTCTCGTTAGGCGTAAACACCAGCGCCTTCAGCGATGCAATGGCGGCGATGATTGATCTTGCGGAAGCAAACGATGTGCTGATCGTTGCGGCAGCTGGAAACAACGGAACTGACAATGATCTGAATCCCGTCTATCCCGCCAGCTCGGAAAGCCCAGCGGTCGTATCGGTTGCGGCCACCGATTCGAGCGGGGCAAGGCCGACCTTTTCGAACTGGGGCGCCACCTCGGTTGACATCGCCGCACCTGGCGCAGACTTGACGTCAACCCTCAAGGGTGGCGGCTATGGGCTGGTCAGCGGTACATCTATGGCGGCCCCGCATGTAACCGGTGCTGCCGCATTCCTGATGGCGCAACGCCCAACTCTCACACTTCCTCAAGTTCGGGCCGCCATTCTTGGTTCTGCTCATACCTCGGCAAGTTGGACCGGCCTCAACGCGACAGGCGGGGTACTGGACATGCACTCAGCGCTAACGACCGCGCTATCACTCCCAGATGCCGCACCAGTCAACATTGTGGCGCCTACTTTTGAGGGTTCTGTGCATAGGGTCGGGCAGCCTTGGCTCTGCCAGCCAGGGAAGTGGAACGCCGCAGCCACCCAGTTTGAGTACACGTGGACCATTAACTCAGTGGTCGTTGCGACAACCCAGACGATCACCCCCACTCTTTCTCAGGATGGACAGCGAGTGATCTGTCAGGTCACGGGTGTCAACCCGTCTGGAGTCCGGGTTGTTGCAGCTAAGGCCGAAAGCTGGGTAAGCCCACCCCTCCCTAGGCTCGACGCCGTTGAAATAAGTCCTAGTCCGCAGGTTGGCAAGGTAGTGAAGTGCAAGGCAACGGGTTACGGGCAGCAGTACCTCGCCACTTGGTTCATCAACGGGCAACCAGTTGATTTCGCCCTTACCTATCGCGTTCCAGACGTGGCTGCGGGCAAGGTGTTGAGCTGCTCAACCCGACTTGTCAACCGGATCTCAGAGACATCGGAGCCAAATACGGCAACCGCGCCGGTGCCGTGGCCAAAGCCAACCCCGGTTGCAGTGCCAAAGGTGACCGGCTCCCGGGCGGGAAAGCCGATCAAGTGCGCGGTTACTTGGAAGTTCAAGACGACAGCCTCGTTTGGCTGGTCGCGCGACAGGCGCCCGATCGCCGCCAAGACACAGAGCATCAAGACTTCGAAGCGGGACCGGAAGCATGTCTATACATGCGTAGCTAGAGCTATCGGCCCCGGCGGGTCTAGCGCTTTCGTGTCCAGAGCCGTCAAGCTCAAGTAGCGATCCGCGGATAACTACTGATGCACTCTTCTCCCAGCGGGCGATTCTGGTTGCACAGGTAACTGCGGAAACGGAGGAACACGATGGAAGCATCAACTCACCATCACATGGAGGAACGCGCCGGCGGGGGCTGGTTCACGTTCGCGGGTGTGATGTTCATCATCAGCGGCGCGTCAAACCTGCTTTGGGGCTTCGCTGCACTCGACAGCAAGTCCTATTTGACTGAGGGCGGATTGCTTTTCAGCACCCTCACCTTTTGGGGTTGGGTGTCAATTATTTGGGGCTGCCTCGCGCTTGTGGGCGCTTGGATGCTCCTCAACAGGTCTGCGGCGGCGGTGGGATTCGGCGTTGCAATGGCAACCCTGAGTGCGATCTTCTGGCTCTTTGCACTGCCAGTGCTGCCGATTTGGTCGCTCGCGATCATCGCGATTGATGTCCTGATCGTGTTCGGCTTGATCAGCGACGCTGAAGGAAACGGTCACCACGCATAGCTGCAGTTCGGGTGGGTGGCGCGAGAGCCACCCACCCAGTGCAGCAGACCGTTAGGAGTTGACCCGGACCTTCACGAACCTTTGCTGGTTCGCGAAGATGGAGCGGACAGCCTCGGACTCGACAAGCTGCATGTCGGGCCAGCGCTTGAGAGTCTCAGTGAAGAGGATCTTCAGCTCGAGCCGCGCCAGCGCTGTGCCGAGGCAGAAGTGGCGGCCACCAGCTCCGAATGCTTGGTGCTCTTCGGTCCGCTCAACGTCAAGCTGGTGGGGGCATTTGTGAACTGATTCATCTCTGTTTGACGAGGGGTACCAAAGCAGGACTTTGTCGCCGGCCTTGATCTTCTTGCCACGGAACTCGACGTCCTTAGTTGCAGTGCGGCGGAAGTGGGCAAAGGCCGGGAACATCCGCAGGAACTCTTCAATCGCCCCTTCGATCTTGGATGGGTTGTCAATCAGTTTCTGCATCTGGTCAGGGTTATTGAGGAGGGCCAGCATTCCACTGGAGTACGTGGCCTTCGTGCTGTCGTTGCCTGCTGCAACGAGCAGCGCGAACCCTGAAGCGATCTCATAATCCTCAAGTCGCTCGCCGTCAATCTCAGCGTGCGTGAGGAGACTTGTGAGGTCGTCGGTCGGGTTCTCACGCCGCTCAGCAGCCATCTCGATGACTCGCATCACTCCCTTCTCGATCAACTGAAGGACTGTTGTCTCGCCGTCAGGCTGAAGTTCGTCGTCCCCGAGAGCAAGGCCGCGGTTAGCGAAGTCGGCCCACATTTCGTCGTCCTCTTCCGGGGTTCCAAGGAACGAACCAATCACTCTGCCCACGACAGGCTGGGCGATGTCTTCGACCAAGTCAAACTCGGTCCGCCCTTCGAGCGCGTTGAGGTAACGCTCGGTGATTGCTTGGATGGTCGCCTCGTGTTCCGCGATCCGCTTTGGAGTGAATCCGCGCTGGAAGAGGTGCTTGATCCGGTCATGCCTCGGAGGGTCCATTCCGATGAACATCGCGTTTTGGAACTCCAGCGGAATCGAGTGGTCAGCCGCAACGATGCCGCCCTTCTCAGAGGAGAAGGTCTCCCAATCGCGACTTATCTCGTGGATGTCCTCTGCCCGCGTAATTGACCAGAAGCCCGGCTCGTTCTCCCAGGTGGCCATCGGGCTCCAGTGCACTGGGTCCTCATGCCGCAGGCGCTCGAAGATTGCGTGCGGCGGGCCGTCCACCCAGAGGCTCATGTCGCCAAGGTCAATTTGGTCAACAGGAGTTTCAGCAGTCGCACTCAAAATGTGTTCCCTCCCCAGAGAAGCTCAAACAATTTCTTGAGGCGAAGGTAACAGCGGCCAGCAGATTAGTCACCCAAACCAGATTGCCCAGTCGCAACCTGCAAAGTCAAGCGAGAAGAACAAGCTGCTGGCTATGAACTGGTCCGGTTGCGAACCAGCAACCCAGACGCTAAGAGTCCTTGCGCTCCTCAGCTTGGATGCTGCCTGAGTCCGTCCGAATCTCTCGGGGTGGCCAAGGGCTTTGCGCAAGGTCGTGAGCGTTGTCCACATTGATGACGCTTCCGCTTATCGCCCGTCCCGCTGGTGAAACGACAAACGCCACAGTCTGAGCAATGTCCTCAGGTTCCACTGGCTTTCCGGCAAGAAGGTTCTGGGTGTAGTGGTCGCGGAACTCTTTGGGGTACTTGGTCTGGAATGTGTCCGTGTTCACGACACCCGGGGCCACCGCCACCAAGTCGATTCCAAACCTCGCCCACTCAATGGACAAGACCTTCATCAAGTTCTCGACACCGGCGCGGGCAGCGGAGGAGTGCGCCATGCCGGTCAGGCCTGTGTGCGGAGTGAGGGTGATGCTCACAACCTTCCCTCCGCGACCGCTCGGGATGAAGGCTCTTGTGGCGACTGCGTGAGTCATCAGCCAAGTTCCCTCAAGGTTGAGGCGGACCACTGTGCGGAAGCCCTTGGGGCTGATGTCCTCCGCTGGCGAAAGGAACTGCCCGCCAGCATTGTTCACGAGGATGTCAACTTGCCCGTGGCGGGCTAGCGCTCCGTCAACAAGCGCATCCACTTGATCCTCTTCACGGATATCGCAAACAACTGGGTCAATAAGACCGGGTCCGCACATCGCAGCTGTTTGCTCAAGTGGCTCAATCCTCCGGCCGCAGATCACAACCTTGGCTCCTAGGCGAGCAAACTCAAGTGCGGTTGCTCGACCAATTCCAGAGCCAGCTCCGCTGACAATCGCAACCTTGCCAGCAAGGACTCCCTCGTTGAGGACGGGCTTCGAGTCGCTCAAGAGCTTCCCCCGACGGCTGCCTCAACTGCAATCAGGAACTGCTTGAGGTTCTCCGCAGTCGCTGGGTCAGTCAGGTCGCCTGTAGCTGGATCAAAGCGGTCACCAATCTGCACCTGGAAGTGGGCCTCCACAGTCTTCGCTCCCATTCGGTCAAGGATTTCTCGTACATGGGCCTGTGACCTGCGCGATCCGCGGAATCCTGCAGCTGCACCGCATACCGCAACAAGTTTGCCCTTGAGCGGTGGCTCGGGTTCACGGGAAAGCCAGTTGAGCGCGTTGAGCGTCATTGCCGGTGGGTAGCTGTCGTATTCGGGAGTGCAGATGATGAGGCAGTCAACTTTGCGCACTGCCGCGCGCCAAGCCGCTCCTTCAGTCTGCGTTGGTTCAGTCCCAGAGCTCTCATGGTCCTCTGAAAACAAGGGAAGGCTGTCTATGTCAATCAGCACCGCAGCTTCGCCAAGCTGGGCGACTGCGTTACGGGCAAGGCCGCGGTTGGCTGAGGCTTTTCTGAGGCTGCATGCCACGACACCAATGTTCGGAGTGGGGGTCACTCCCG
>CAZZKI010000020.1:0-10491 GCA_964654785.1 uncultured Solirubrobacteraceae bacterium | reverse complement strand
AGGCTTATGACGCGATTCTTCGAGCTGACTTGCCAATGATCCAAGGCACAGTCCTCCTTGGAGCGTTCTTCATCATCTTCGCCAACCTCGTCGTCGACATTGTCTACGCCTTCCTCGACCCACGCGTGAGGTACGAGTAGTGGCGCCACTGCTTGAAATCAAAGATCTGAAGGTTTCCTTCAACACTGATGACGGGGTCGTCCACGCTGTGGACGGAGTTTCGTGGTCAATTGAAAAGGGCAAGACCCTCGGCATCGTCGGGGAGTCAGGCTCAGGCAAGACTGTTGGCGGGCTGTCCCTCCTCGGGCTTACCCGCTCTGGGCGGACCTCAATTTCCGGCGAGGCACTCTTTGAGAGACGGGACCTCCTCGCGATGACGGACGACGAACTTAGGTCAGTCCGGGGTGGACCGATTTCAATGATCTTCCAAGACCCACTGTCGTCACTGCATCCCTATTTCCGAGTTGGCGCGCAGGTAGTTGAGGCCATTCAAGCCCACCAGGAAATGTCTGCAACTGAAAGTCGAGCTAGAGCGGTTGATCTGCTGGGCATGGTCGGAATACCTGACCCGGCCCTGCGCGTTGACTCGTGGCCACACGAGTTCTCGGGCGGCATGCGGCAGCGAGCAATGATCGCGATGGCACTCGCCAACGAGCCGCAGCTTCTAATCGCCGATGAGCCCACAACGGCGCTTGATGTGACCGTGCAAGCTCAGGTACTTGACTTGCTTGAACGCTTGCGGGACGAGCTTGGAATGGCGATGGTGATCATCACTCACGATCTTGGCGTCGTTGCTGAAACGGCTGACGAGATCGCAGTGATGTACGCGGGACGAGTCGTCGAGCGAGCAGCAACCGCCGATCTGTTCGCAGCACCAAAGCACCCTTATACCTGGGGCTTGCTTCGCTCAATCCCAAGGCTTGACTTGCCACCGAGCGAGCCGCTGATCCCAATTGACGGACGGCCACCGAGCCTGATCAATCGTCCTCAAGGTTGTGCCTTTGCTCCGCGCTGCCCATATGCGGGCCCTGAGTGTTTGGTGCAACCACCGCAGCTCAGTGAGGCTGGAAGCGAGGATCACGTCGCAGCGTGTGTCTTGGACGACAAGCTCAGGGCTGACGCTTGGCAGAGGCTTGCCGCGGGTGGGACGCCGGACCAGGCTCGCGAGATTCTCGGAGTTGAGTCATGAGCGAGCCGATCCTCAGCGTCAACGACCTCACCAAGCACTTCCCCATTACACGCGGAGTTGTCTTTCAGAAGCAGGTGGGGGCAGTCCAAGCAGTCAACGGAGTGAGCTTTGACCTGCAAACAGGTGAAACGCTCGGCCTTGTGGGGGAGACCGGTTGCGGCAAGAGCACGACTGCGCGAATGATCGCTCGGCTGATTGACCCAACCTCAGGAAGCATGGTGTTCCAAGGGCGTGACCTTGCCACTCTCAAGGGCAGCGAACTAAAAGCTGCCCGTCGTGACATTCAAATGGTCTTCCAAGATCCGTACTCGTCGCTTAATCCACGAAAGCGAGTCGGGTCAATCATTGAAGAGCCATTCCGAATTCACGGCGTCCTCAAAGACTCAGCCGCGCGACGCAAGCGAGTCCAGGAGCTGATGGATCGAGTGGGACTGAATCCGGAGCACTACAACCGCTACCCGCACGAGTTCTCAGGAGGTCAGCGCCAACGAATCGGAGTTGCGCGAGCGATCGCTTTGGAACCGAAGCTGTTGATCGCAGACGAGCCAGTTTCAGCGCTTGATGTGTCCATCCAAGCTCAGATTCTCAACCTCCTGAGCGACCTGCAGAAGGACCTCGGGTTGACGATGATCTTCATCGCTCACGACCTGTCGGTTGTCCGTCATATGTGCGACCGGGTTGCCGTGATGTACCTCGGGCAGATCGCAGAGTTGGCAGCTAACGAAGATCTTTACTCAAGCCCTAAGCACCCTTACACGGAAGCGCTGCTCGCTGCCGTGCCTCGCCCTGATCCAACTCGAAAGGGGCAACGCGTTGTGCTGGGCGGGGACATCCCGTCGCCTGCCAATCCCCCTTCCGGGTGCCGCTTCCATACCCGCTGTCCCTATGCCGATGAGGTGTGTAAGACGACCGCACCAGTTCTTGAGGAGGTTGGCGGTTCAGCAGTTGCCTGCCACCACCCGCTGGGCAGCTAGATCGCTTCGGGAGCCTCTTCCAGAGTTAGCGTCACTGGGCCGTCGTTGACAAGGGCGACGTCCATCATCGCTCCGAAGACGCCCCGCTTGGCACCGAGTGCTTCGCAGAGGTCTTCCCACAGAGGTTTGGCAACCTCACCAGGGGCGGCGCCGCCCCAACTTGGACGGTTTCCTTTGGCCGTGTCTCCGTAAAGCGTGAACTGGCTGACGCAGAGGATCTCGCGCTCGTCTCCGAGCGGGGCGTCCATGTCTGCCTTGTCGCTCGGGAATACTCGAAGGGCGAGAATTCTTCTCGCGAGTTTCTCGACCTGCGCGGGCCCATCGCCGTGTGTTACTCCTGCCAGAACCAGCAGCCCCGGCCCGATCTCGGCAACAACCTCGCCGGCAACTGTCACTGAGGCCTGCTTGACCCTCTGGACGATCGCCCTCATCGGCCCGCGATGGTCGCCTTTAGCTCAGCAGCGACGCGCTCCGGAGACATGGGGTTTACGTGCACCCCGGTTCCCAGTTCGATGCCAGCTGGCTGGGCGAGTCGCGGCAGGATGTCAATTCGCCAACACCAGTGATCGGCGCCCGAAGGACAGCTTCGAACCCAGAGGTTGAGCGGGGGCGTGTTTCCGAATTGGTTAGTCAGGGTGCCAAGTGCCGTGTGCAGCATTCGCGAGCAGCGGGATGCTGCGGTTGCGAAATCGGCTTCCGGGTTGCGAGGCACGAGCATCAGCTGCCATGCCGTCGTTGACGCCCAGGGGGCAATCAGCACAGCCTCTTCGTCTACATGCACGAGGCGGTCGCGATTACGAACCTCCGCTGCGACGACATCAGTAAGAAGGTTTGAGCCGGCGGTTCGTGAGGCATGCGCTGTGAACGCTTCTCGTTCTCGAGCAACCTTTTCCGGAACAAAGTCCGTTGCGAACAGTTGGGCATGAGTGTGCGGCAGCGATGCTCCAGCCTGCAGGCCCTCATTTACGAACAGGTGCCGACTTGCCGCACCCGCGTGAGCTGCAATCCGCGCTTGCCAAGCTGCCATAGCTTGGTCCAGCTCCACTTCGTCCAACTCAGCGAGGCTTTGGACTGGCCGTGGGCTGTTGATGATCACTTCGTGATGGCCAGCAGCCGGTTTGGCGCCAAAGAGGTCAGCGTCCGCGTGAGGGTCAGGCGCAGGAGAGTCCGGCGTCAGAGCCGGGTAGAGGTTAGGGACGACACGAACTTTCCAACCGGGAGTATTTGGTTGCCCACCGCCTGGCCGATCAGCCCAGACCTCTGGCGGAGTCATTCCCTCGTTTCCCTCGGCGAACGGGTCGGAAGTTGGGTCAAGGGCTCGCTTTGGATCGGGAGCTTCAAAGGCTCCGGGGCGGTCGGCTCGATCATCTGCGATTACGACTCGGGTCCCGCCAATCGGGTCAGTGCGAATCTCAGGCAAGACGCTTCTCCATTGCGATGTGGTCAATACCAGCGTCTCTAAATACCGCTCCGCGAGTTCGCCACCCGTTGCTCTCGTAGAGAGGCAGGGCGTAGGTCTGCGCGTGCAACACCATGCGGCGAGCCCGGGCCGAGCGGGACTCATTTTCCGACAGTTCAAGCAGCAATGTTGCGATTCCACGCCGGCGCCAAGCCTTGTCAACAGCGAGCCGACTGAACTGGGCTGTTGAGCCAACAAAGCAGATCCGGCAAGTCGCAACTACAACTCCATCCTCTACTGCGACTAAGTGGAGCCCTTCCGAATCGCGCCCGTCAACTTCGTCGGAGAGTGGGACGCCCTGCTCGTCGCAGAACACGCGTTGCCGCACTGCCAACGCTTCGCTCAGCTCAGCTGCATCACGGACGCGACGAATCTCGCCACCGAACCCGCTTCCATGGGATTCAACTGTTGGAGCCTCGGTACTCACTAGCGGCCGTACCGTTCGATGTCATCGGCCAATGCTGCAACCGTTTCGTAAGGACCTTGGTGGACGTACGACTTTTCACCCTTGGCGTTGAAGATGATCGTTGCCGGCAGCCCACTCCCGATCCCTAGCGAAGTAGAAATCTTCCCGTCCGGATCGTCAAACGAGGGGTACCCAACTGGGTGTGAGTCCAAGAACTTCTGAGCAGCTTGCGCCGTGTCCCTGTTCGAGACGCCAATAAAGCCGACCGTCTTTCCGTACTGAAGGGAGGCTTGGCCGAGCACCGGGAACTCCATACGGCATGGCCCACACCATGAGGCCCACACGTTGACAACCACCGGGTAGCCCCTGAGTCCAGCGAGAACTCGGTCAAAGCCGCCTTGCCCGTTCGTAAGGACTTTGCCCATCTGCGAATGGACGAGAGCCAGACGCTCCGGCGAGCCCTTTAGGCCACTCTTGAGCTCCGGGTAGGTCGGGGCCTTAACTTCCGCCGTGGTCTCAGAACCGCATCCAGCAAGCGCAAGCGATGCGGCAGCCGCAATGAGGCAGTAGCGAAGGGGGGTAGGAAGTTTCATAAGCCCAGAGTGGCAGACGCTACAACGGACAGCACAAAACGCCTGACAGTCGCTATTATCCCGGGCAGGAAGCAGGTGGGTCTTGGCTCCGTTTGCCACTGCCCTCCGGTCGGACTCCCCGGCCCTTCCCCGGCGCCGCCCGCTGTAGGGCATGCCGGTTGAACAAACGATCCTCATCCCTTCAATTGGGCGAAACCAGCACCACGGCCGCTAAAGCCGCACTCCCCTACGACGCCGCTGTAATCGAGCGGGCATCCGACTTTGCTCGGGAACCGTTCCTGCTGCCAGACGCGGATCCTGCGGTTGCCCTGGCTCCGGGAACTCCCCGTCGCCGTGCGCTTGACGACGCAGTAGCTGAGATGGAGGCAGGGGAGAAGGCTCCGACTCGAGCCTGGCGCAGGACTTGGTCACTGATGCTTGGCCTCGAGCGAGTGCTTGACCAGGAGGAGCCACATCTGGTTGACGGCACGGTGCTCGGTGTCCACCAGATCGACGCTCTCTCAGGAACGTTGACTGCTTTGCTCGCAGAGTCACAAGGTGTGGCTGAGACGGGCCTTGCCCCGGAGTTGCTTGAGGGCGAAAAAGAAGAAGCGGAGGAAGCCCCCGCCGACGACGACACCCAAGGCGACGGGATCCAAGCCGACCTTGACGAAATTGAAGAGGAGCCTGAGGAAGACCAGACCTTCGAAGGGCCTCTCAATGGAGACGCTCATGACGACGAGGAAGAGCTTGCTTCGAGCGAGGTGCTCGACGATCCAAACCAAGGGCGACGCTTCTGGTTTGAACATGCGACCGGCGCTGGCAAGAGCGTCGCCGCACTCGGTTTCGTTGAAGCGTCACGTACTGGCGGCGTTCTGATCCTGACCCACCGCCGCAACCTTGTTGAGCAGTTCGAAGGCGAACTTCGTGACCGTGGGTATAAGGACCGGATTTGCCCGCCAATGCTTGGCGACGAGGACCGTGCCGACGGCCCGGTCACAGTTGAGACCTACCAATGGTTCGTTAGAAACGCCGGCCAGATCAGCTCGGCTTACGCGATCGTCATTTGCGATGAGGCCCACACAGCACTCGGCGAGAAGACAAGCGCAGCCATCCGCCAGTGGCAGGGCCCAATCTTCATCGGCATGACTGCGACGGGCGCGCTGATTGCCCGCCACGTCACCGATCTTTTCCCAACTCAGACTTCGCGCTTCGACCTTGCTCAAGCCGCGCGACGGGGCGTTATCTCGCCCTTGCGTTGTATCCGGATCCCTCCAGGGCCGGGAGTTCGCACAATCGCCAAGGTGCCGTTGAGGCGAGGCGAAGTGGACACTGAGTTCGACCAAGAGATGCTCGCCGAGGTCTTAGACCAACTGCCATTCAACCTTGCGGTGGCCGACCTTTACAAGACTCGCTTCGGTAACACCCCGGGCGTTGTCTACACAGCTGGCGTCAAGCACGCATACAACGTCGCCGAGGCTTTTCAACAGATTGGAATCAAGGCGCAAGCTGTAAGCGGTGAAACTCCCAAGGGTGAGCTCGCCAGAATCCTCGCTGACTATGAGCGTGGCGAAATTGACGTTCTCGTCAACGCCCAGCTGCTCGCAGAGGGATGGAATTCACCGCGCGCGACCGTCTGCTTCCATCTTGCTCCGACTGCGTCCAAACGGATCTACCAGCAGCGGGTGGGCCGCGTTACCCGCCGCCACCCTGGCAAGGAGTCAGGAATCGTCGTGGACTTCGTCCACCCTGCGACCAAGCACGACGACCCAATCGTCACGCTTCACTCGCTGCTTGACCGTGATGTGTACCGTGGCGGCGCAATCGTCATCGGCCCAGTTCGCCGCAGTCGCGGAAAGCGGATGAAGGTTGAGAAGCGCGTCCTGCCAGTTACGACTGATGAGGCGCGTCGCGTAGAGGTCTTCAAGCGGGATGTTTGGCGCATCGCTGTCGAGCACCTTGATTACGGCGAGCAACGCGCCTGGGCGCAGCTCGCCGGATGGAAGGTCCAGCCAGCCAACTGGCGCAAGGCCCGGGCCATGCTCGACTTCGACAAGCAAGGTGACTTGAAGCGTGAGTTCCGCCTTAGCGCCCTTACCCGCAACAACTCAGGCCAAGTCAAAATCCGCGCAGTTCAGGACATCGCCAACTCAGGTGATGCTGAGGCCTTCGACGACGCAGTTGATCACTCGATCACTTGGGGTCGTGACGAACGCCGCGAAGCAGCCCGGATGCTCCTCACGGCAATAGCTGACCAAAGAGTTGGATCACGTGAGCAAGTCGCAGCATGGACACGCCGCTTGGCCGAGGCAACTCGCGAGCTTCACGAGGAATATGCAGTGCAGCGCTGGCCGGAGACAAAGCGCCTCCTTGGATTGCTTGTCAACAGCTCTGGCCAAGCACACGCCAAGAACGCGAAGAAGATCGCGAACATCACGCGTGACATGGACCGGCGTTTGGCAGCTTCAGTTCTGGCTGCGTCAACGGCCCACTCACCAGAGGCCGAGCGGACTCTCCGCGAGGCATGGAATGTCCAAGCACGCAAGCCGAGCGCCCTGGCTCGCGAGCTGTTGAAGAACTTCCCCAAGCGTGGCGGCAAGGGTCGGCGCCGGCGTGGCTCACGACAACAGGACCCGGAGCGCCGTAAGTCTCAAGTTGAGGGTGGAGCAAACGCAGCAACTGAGGACGAGCAAACAGCAGCGCAGACAGAAGGCCAGGTTGAGGTAACTAAAGATTCTGAGCAGGAAGTGGCTGAAGAGTCAGCCACTGAGGCAAAGCCCAATCCCCGCAATGGAACTCGCCGCCGCAGCAAGCCAGTTAAGAAGACTGAGGAAGACTCAGGAGCTGACGACGGGGCCAATGTGGACCTCGCCAGCGTCAAGAAGGACGCGCCCGCCGCTGGCGGTAGTGACGACGAGCCTTCCGGTTCCGTCGATCCCAGCACCGACGCCGACGCCACCTGACCAACGGACTTCGCGCCCGAGCAGTGCGTCGCGGCCACGGAAGTCCTCAAGCAGCACCCCTTCGCTCTGAGCAAGGCGCGTTTCCAAAGCGCTGAGCAGAGCCTCAAGGACGGAGTCAATGTCGTCCTCGGTTAGGCCCAAAGTTGTCGCAGTTGCGTGCAACTCCGCAGGCAGGTCCTCAACTCGCAGGGCGACGTTGAGTCCAATGCCAAGAACCGCCCAACCCTCAGCAGGGCGGCCTTCAGCCAAGATGCCAGCGATCTTCTTGTCCTCCACAAGAACATCGTTGGGCCATTTGACTTTGGGTTTCAGTCCGTACCCTGCGACTGTGTCAGCTACGGCGAGCCCTGCGGCGAGCGGCAGTAGGTTTGGTGGCTCGCGCAAAACGAGCGAGCAGAGCAAGCTTGATCTGGGAGGCGCGCTCCACACCCTGCCTTGCCGGCCACGCCCAGCAGTTTGGGCATCAGCAGTTATCAGGGTCCCGTGAGCTGCTCCCTCAATCGCAAGGTTGCGGGCTTCCTCATTGGTCGAACCAATCTCCGCGTGATGGATTCGCGGTTCACCGAGCCGCGCCAAGGTCAGGCTCCAGCGTCAGCGACGAGAGCGTCAATCAGGCCTTGAACATCGTGCTGTGTGGCCTCAATGTCTGGCGTCAGGCCGTTTGCCTTCAGCTCCGCGCTGGTGATCGGACCAATCGAGGCAAGCCGCGGGAGCACACCCTCAGCGTTGACAAGGCCTTCGACGCCGCCGCACGACTCGAGAAGGTTGCGCACAGTTGACGCAGAGGTGAAGGTGACTGTGTCGGCTGTCGCCAAGGCAGAGCGCTCTGCGTCCGAGAGATCCTCGCGAACTGTTCGGTAGAGCGGCACGATCGTCACCTCAGTGCCGGCAGCACTAAGTGAGTCCGGGAGAACATCACGGGCTTCCTCTGCCCGGACGATCAGCGCCTTTTGGAACGATCGGCCTGAGCCAGCTAGCGTTTCAACTAGCGCATCAGCGATTGAGCGCTCTGGCACCAAGTCAGCCTCAATCCCAATTCCGGCGAGCGCCTTCGCAGTTCCCGGACCGATCGCTGCGACAGTGAGACCAGCTAGGGCGCGGGAGTCACGGCCACCAGCACGCAGGCGCTCGAGAAGGAGCGGAACTGAGTTGGTGCTGGTTACACAGAGCAGATCAAATCCGGTCGGGTCCAGCGGGACGCCCACATCCACAGCTTCGGTGCGAATGGTGGGGACCTCAACAGTCTCAGCGCCAAGGCTGGCCAACTTCGCAGAAAGGCTGCCAGCTTGGGCGCGTGCTCTTGTGACTGCGATCCGACGTCCGTGGAGTGGCCGATTCTCAAACCATGCGAGGTCGTCGCGCAGGGAGGCAACCTCTCCGATCAGGGTGATTGCCGGAGCCTTGATTCCTGCCGCTGCGCCTGCCTCAGCGAGAGTCTCGAGCGTGGCTGTCACTGCCTTCTGCCCACCGAGGGTTCCCTTCATCACAAGAGCCGCCGGTTCGTCGGCTCTGCGTCCGGCTGCGATCAGTGAAGATGTGATCTGGGGCAGTCGCTTAACGCCCATGTAGAGCACGAGCGTGCCTGGGAATGCCGCAAGGCCTTCGTAGTCAAGTGAGGTCTCGGGCTTCGTTGGATCCTCGTGGCCGGTGACGAGCGCAACTGCACTCGCCATGCCGCGCTGCGTGACTGGGATGCCAGCCGTGGCCGGGGCAGCAATGCCGGAGGTAACTGCAGGAACAACTTCAAAAGAGATTCCCTCCGCCTTGAGGACCAGGGCTTCTTCACCACCGCGTCCAAAGACGAACGAGTCGCCGCCTTTGAAGCGAACAACCGATTTACCCGCCTTGCCCTGCTCGACGATTATTCGGTTGATTTCATCCTGAGGAGTTGATGGCCCGCCGCCCTCCTTGCCGACTGAGATCAGCTCAGCGTCTGGTCGCGCAAGGTTGAGCGACCCCTCGGGGATCAGCCTGTCGTGAACGATCACATCAGCGGTGCTCAGCAACTCCACGGCACGCACTGTCATTAGGCCTGGGTCGCCTGGGCCGGAGCCAACGAGGTAGACAGTTCCCGGTAGAGCAGCCATTAGCGCTCGCCTCTTGCGATAGCGAGGAGCTCCTCTGCGCCGGAGTCAAGGAGTTGCTTGGCGAGGTTACGACCGACGAGTTCTGGCGATTCAGTGCTCGTCACCATTGCCTGCAGGGCAGAGCTGCCGTCGGGTGCTAGAACGACCGCGGTCATTTCGATTGAGTCTCCGTCAACTGTTGCCATTGCTCCAACCGCAGTGTGACAGTCAGCCTCAAGTTCGATCACAAGCGCCCGCTCGGCTGCCAGCGCGGTGGCTGATGGCGGGTGGTTGACTGACTCCCCAGCTTGAGCAGCAGCTGAATTGCTGGCGAGCGCCTCAAGCATCAGGCAACCCTGGCCAGCGGCGGGAGTGAAGTCGGTTGGGTCAATCGGGTTTCCGCGCTCGGAGAGGCGAAGCCTCTCCAGGCCGGCTGCGGCAAGGATGATCGCGTCATAAACGCCTTCATCAAGCTTGCGGAGGCGTGTGTCGACGTTTCCACGAAGCTCGACAACTTCAACATCCGGGCGGAGGGCCTTGACAAGCGCGGCCCGCCTTGGGCTGGCGGTTCCAACTGTTGCTCCCGCTTCAAGAGCGGCGATGCTGGCCAGCCCGCAGATTGAGTCACGGGCGTCGGCGCGTTCAGGCACGGCAACAGTGACGACGCCATCGGGACGCTCAGCCGGCACATCCTTTGCCGAGTGGATTGCGATGTCAATCTCGCCGGCGATGAGCGCTTCGTCAAGGGCTCGGGTCCAACGTGCTTTGTCCTCAATAGGGCTTCCACTGGACTCAACGACGACCAGTTCTGACCCGGGAATCTGGTCTGCGACCGTGCGAGCTTGGGTAACTGCAAGGGCGG
>CAZZKI010000019.1:0-11665 GCA_964654785.1 uncultured Solirubrobacteraceae bacterium | reverse complement strand
CAGAGGGTTGCGGAGCGCTGACGGCGGCCGGCTCGGCAATTGCGTCTCTTGCCAACGGGAGGTCACTGATTGAGGCTGCCAGCGTTGGGATTGCGTCTGTCTCCGAGGAACTCGGGGGAATCTCAGCCTCCAAGGTGCACGCGGTGGAGCTCGCCGTGGATGCTTTTCATCGAGCCCTTGGCGCGGCGGCCGGCGAGGTTGAGCTTCAAAGTGTGGAAGGCAGACGCTTAGTTGCCATGAGTGGAGGGGTCGACAGCGCGGTCGCCGCTCATCTCAGCGGGCCAAGCAACTCCATTGCAGTGACGCTTGAGCTTTGGCGAGATTCGCAGACTGACGCTGCGGCGAGCTGCTGCTCTCACGTCGCGGTTCGCCGGGCACGGGATATGGCCCACGAGATGGGAATACCGCATCTAACGCTGGATCTGAGGGAGGAATTTCGCGCCGGTGTCGTGGACCCGTGGCTGGAGGGGTACCGGACAGGCTCGACTCCCAATCCATGCGTGCAATGCAACGGGAGGGTTCGGATCGCGCCGATGGTTGATTTGGCCAAGCGACTTGGAGCTGAACGGCTTGTGACAGGCCACTACGCGCGGCTCGTGACAGGCGACCCTGACCTCCCGAGCGACACCGTTTTGAGGGAAGGACGCTTCGGAAACAAGGAACAGGCCTACGCACTCTGTCGAGTACCGCAGGATGTTCTCAATTTTCTGGAGTTTCCACTTGGGGAGCTTGAGAAGTCCGAGGTCAGGCGCATCGCCGAGGCGGAGGACCTTGCCGCAGCTCAAACCCCTGACAGTCAGGACCTTTGCTTTCTCGCTGGCGTTGGTCGTGAGGCCTTTTTGGAGCGACATGGTGGCCTTGGCGAAAAGCGCGGTTCAATCCGCGATATGCACGGGAGGGAGATCGGAACGCACCGCGGTGTTCATCACCACACCGTTGGCCAGCGAAGAGGGCTCGGTATTGGTGGAGGGGAACCGCTTTATGTCGTTTCGACTGACGCCGAATCCAACGTGGTGACCGTGGGGTGTCGAGAGGACACTGAGGCCCGTGAAATCCCACTTGAGGACATTGAGCTAAAGCTCCCGGCAGGCCGTGTGAGAGCAGCCCGCTTGAGGCATCACGGGCCGATTGGCAGTGCTCGCCTCGAGCTTCGAGGTGACGACTCTGGAGTTTTGGTATTCGAGGAGCCGATTGAGCGGGTCGCAGCCGGGCAGATCGCTTGCCTCATGGACGGTGAACTAATCGTTGGCTGCGCAGCGGTTTCCGGCGCATAAGCCTAGACTCGCACTGATGCTTAGTTCAGACGAAATCCGCAGCCGCTTCCTTGGGCACTTTGAGGGCGAAGAGCACCTCCGCTTGGCATCAGCCCCGCTGGTTCCAGCCAGCTTCGACCCGAGTGTTCTCCTGACCACGGCGGGTATGCACCCGCTGAAGCCCTACTTCCTTGGCAAGGAAACCCCGCCGGCGATCCAGCTGACCTCCTGTCAGAAGTGTTTCCGAACGACTGATATTGAGAATGTTGGAAGTACCGCTCGGCACCTCACGTTCTTCGAGATGCTCGGCAATTTTTCGATCGGCGCCTACTTCAAGGAGGGCGCGATTGGTCACGCCTGGTCGTTGGCAATCGATGGGTATGGCTTTAAGCCTGAAGAAGTTTGGATCACAGTTTTTGCAGGTGACGACGAGCTTGGGCTTGGAGCAGACGAGGAAGCAATTGAGGCGTGGAACGCTGTAGGCGTTCCCAATGACCGAATTGTGCGACTCGGTCGCAAGGACAACTTCTGGCAGGCGGGCCCTACTGGTCCCTGCGGGCCATGTTCGGAGCTTTATCTGGATCGCGGCCCTGATTTTGGACCCGATTCAGAAAGGCCTGGAGACGATGGTGAAAGGTTCCTTGAATTCTGGAACTTGGTGTTCATGCAGTACGAGCAGACATCACCTGGCAAGTTGGTTCCGCTGCCTGCCAAGAACATTGACACTGGGATGGGGCTCAATCGGATGGCAGCGATCCTGCAGGGCGTCGAGTCGGTATTCGACACAGACCAGTTCGTTCCACTTATGGAGCTTGGGCGCAAACTCTCCACGGCGGATGTGAATGAACGTTCGCTTCGGATCCTTGCCGACCATTCGCGGGCGATGTGCTTCCTGATCGCAGACGGGGTTGTGCCCTCCAACGAGGACCGTGGCTACATTCTGCGCCGCTTGATGAGGCGAGCGATTCTCCACGGCCGAAAGCTTGGGATGGAGCAAGGTTTTCTTTCCAGGTATGCCGATGCGGTTGAAGAGATCATGGGACCGGAATACCCCGAGCTTGTTGACCAGCGGCCTTCCATTCGAACCTGGCTTGAAAGCGAGGAACAAGGCTTCGGCCGAACCCTCGAAGCAGGAACGGAGCTACTCGACGAGCTTGTTGCAGCTGCCAAGGCGGGTGGCGCAGAGACGATCACCGCAGACGATGCCTTCAAGCTTCACGACACCCACGGGTTCCCTATTGACCTGACTCGAGAGCTTCTTGCTGAGCAGGGGCTTGGAGTGGACGAGGATGGCTTTGAGCAACTGATGGAGGCTCAACGTGACCGCGCGAGGGGAGGTGCAGGTTCGGACGCTGCTGGGGGTGCAAACGCAGAGCTTGATGCCGCGCGCCTCGCTGCGTCAGCCAGTCAGACCGAGTTCGTTGGATATGACCAAACAGCCGTTGAGGCGACTGTTTCGGTTGCCGAGCGCCTGTCTGATGGACGTGCGCTTGTCAAGCTCGATTCGTCGCCGTTCTACGCTGCAGGTGGCGGACAGGTTTCGGACATCGGGGTCCTTGTTGCGTCCGGCGCCGAGCTCCCAGTCGAGGCGGTCCTTCGCCTCGGCGACGATCAGGCAGTCGTTCTGGGAGCCGGGGTTGAGCCACCGTCGGTTGGGTCCGGTGTCCGCGCCATCGTTGACAGATCTGCCCGTTCGGCAACGCAGGCAAACCACACCGCGACTCACTTGCTTCACGCAGCGCTTCGGAACCGACTCGGCGACCATGTCAGGCAGGCTGGTTCATATGTGGGTCCGGACAAGCTTCGCTTCGACTTCACCCACGGCGAAGGCCTCAGCGCCGACGACATCGCAGCTGTTGAGGACGAGGTCAACGAGCGGATCCTTCGGAATGACCCAGTCAATTGGACGCAGACTTCGCTTGATGAGGCTAAGGCGAAGGGTGCCATGGCTCTATTCGGCGAAAAGTACGGCGACACAGTTCGCCTAGTCGAGATCGGAGACGGCGAGTTTTCTCGCGAGCTTTGCGGCGGTACCCATGTCGGTACCACGGCTGAGATCGGCCTCTTCAAGATTACGTCAGAGGGTTCAAGCGCTTCGAATGTAAGACGTATTGAGGCCGTCACAGGCCCAGAGGCAGTACGACTCCTGCGTCGGCGTGACCAAGCGTTGACGACCATTGCCGGCGCACTGAGAACGACCCCCGAGGAAGCAGCAGCTGCTGTAGCCAAGAGGGAGGCCCAGCTTCGGGCACTCGAGAAGGCGGCAGCCGCGGCGCCAAGCGTCAACCCTGAGGAGCTTGTGAGCAAGGCTGAGGAGATTGGGAAGTTCAACTGCGTGGTTGCTTCGCTTGAGGATGTTTCGTCAAAGGCACTTCCTGACGTAGCCGACCGGATTCTCGGCGGTCTGGGGGACAATGGTGTGGTTGTCCTCGCGGTGCCTTCAGCGGAGAAGGTTGACCTCGTCGTCGGGGCATCCCCAGGCGCGGTCGCGAACGGTCTAAAGGCCGGAGCAATCGTCTCTGTGGCTGCCAGCGAAGTTGGCGGCGGTGGTGGGGGCAAGGATTCAATGGCTCGGGCAGGAGGCCGCCAGCCTGAGAACACCGAAAAGGCGCTCGCTGCGGCCCGTTCCGCCATCGCTGACCTTTAATGGGTCGCGTAGTCGGTATTGACCATGGCTCCGCCCGCTGTGGTGTCGCCTTCACCGATCCGTCCCGAACGATTGTTTCCCCGCAACCTCCAGTCGCGCGTCCGGATTCAGATGCTGGCTTTGCCGAGCTGGTCGCGCTTATCGTGGAAAGTGACGCGGATGGAGTGGTAGTCGGCCTGCCGCTCGGACTTGACGGCGCTGAAACGAAGCAAACCGTCGTGGCGCGAAACTTCGCAGCGCGCCTGGCCTCTGGAATTGGATCGGCATGGGTTGAGCTGCTTGATGAGCGGCACACAACCAGCGAGGCAAGATTGTTCGGAGGGTCCTCGGCTGAGGATTCTCGGGCGGCCGCCGTACTCTTGGAGCGGTGGCTGGAGAGGAACCCAGAGTGAAGCTCAACCGAAGAGGCAAATTCGTATTTGCGCTGGTGGGTCTCGCTGTGGCCTTCATCTGTGTGGGCGGCGTTCTCTTGTTCCAGCCCTTTCACGGAAAGCCCAGCTCAACGACGAAGACGATTGTCATCGCGCCCGGCTCGGGGATCTCCCAGATTGCTGAGAGGCTTGAACGAGAGGGAATCATTGACGGCGCAACACGATTCGCAATACGTGCGCGACTGAGCGGAGATGTCAGTGCAGTTCAGGCGGGCCAATTCCTCATGCAAGAGGGAATGTCCTACGGCCAAGCGCTGGACGTTCTGACAGGTCGCGCACGGGTCAAGGGTGACTATGTAACGGTTCCTGAGGGGCTTGCGCGTGAGGAGATAGCCCCTCTGGTGGCCAAGGCCGGTGTTCGGGGGTCGTACCTTGGCGCTTCGAAATCGTCCCCAAAGTTGGATCCAACTGAGTGGGGAGCTCCCAAGGGTGCCAGCCTCGAGGGGTTCCTTTACCCGGATACCTACGAGCTTTCGCGGCCTCCGTCAAGCACTTCATTGGTCGAGAGTCAGGTGGAGGCCTTCAAGCGCGAGTTCGCGACTGTGGACATGTCGAGGGCCAAGTCAAAGAACCTCACTCCGTACGACGTTTTGACGATTGCGGCGATGGTTGAGAGGGAGACGGCAGTCGCCAAGGAGCGTCCATTGGTTGCTGCCGTGATTTGGAACCGCCTCAAGGCGCGGATTCCGCTTGGGATTGATGCGACCACTCGCTACCAATTTCACAATTGGACCCGCCCTCTCTTGGCATCGGAGTTGGCAAGCACGTCTGAGTGGAACACCCGCAATCGGCAAGGGCTCCCGCCCGGGCCTATTGGGAACCCTGGTATTGCCTCAATCAAGGCTGCGGCCAACCCTGCCTCGGTTGGGTATCTCTTCTATGTCGTCAAGCCATGGACCTGCGGCGAGCACACCTTTACCAACACACAAGCCGAGTTCGATAAGGCTGTGAATGCGTACAACTCGGCACGGAATTCCAATGGGGGAAGGGCACCCACCAAATGCAACTGACCGGCGTCACCGGATGGCCAGTCGCGCATAGCCGTTCGCCTGCGCTGCATCAGGCGGCGTTCGACAGCCTCGGACTCCACGATTGGGCCTCTCAGCTTCTTCCGATCCCGCCTGATCTCTTCGACGAGACAGTGAAGGCTCTACCGGAGAACGGCTTCGTTGGAATCAACGTCACGATTCCGCATAAAGAGGCCGCTCTACACCTAGCCACCAGCGCCAGCGAGTCTGCCGTTGCGATTGGCGCCGCCAACACACTGAGTTTCGGGCCTAGCGGGCAGATCGCGGCAGACAACACCGACGCGCCTGCGATTGCCTCCGCTGTGGCCGAGTTTGGTCCGACTTGTCGGGATTCGCGCCGAGCGCTCGTCCTCGGTGCGGGAGGGAGTGCTCGTGCTGCCATTTTCGCCCTGCTAGGCCTCGGCTTTGCTGAGGTAGCAGTCTGGAATCGGAACGCAGAACGAGCCGAAGCGCTGCTTCCAATCTTCGAGGGCCTTAAGATCAGCGGAGGGCTCGAGGGGTATTCGGTCATCGTTAATGCCACGCCGGTCGGCCTTCAGGCCGGCACCGTTCCTGGCGATCTCGGCTTTGGTGACGAGGTACCAGCAGACTGTGAGCTGATTGTTGACCTTGTTTATGCCGCAGGAGGCACGGATTTGCGTCGGCTTGCCGAAGCCAGGCAGATTGGGTTCGTCGACGGCTTGGAAATTCTTGCGAGGCAAGGGGCCCTCTCTATTGAGATCTGGACGGGGTCAGCTCCTGATCTGGCCCCGCTGCGGGCGGCAGTCAGCGACGCTTAGACGCTTTTTGTGTGCGGAACTCTGAGCGAGTCCGGGCAGAGCGAGTGGCCTGAGGATTTGCAGCGCGCTGGGCGATGGCAGCGGCCCAGACAGGTTTGGGAAGCGGTACTCGAAGGAGTGCCTTCCATGTGGCTTGGCCGATCGTGCCGGTAACGGGGATTCCTCTGGCGGCCTGAAATGACATCACAGCATTTCGGGTTCCTGTTCCAAAGTCGCCGTCAGCTTTCAGCTTCGCTCCCGCAGCGTTCAAGTGCATCTGGGCCCAGAGAGCAAGATCCCCTCTGCTTCCTTTGGAAATAACGATCCATTCCGGGCGCTTCATTCTTGAAGGAGGCCAGGCGAGGGTTGAGCCGAGGGGGGTCCACAGCTTGGCCGGAGCCTCCTGCCAGTCCCACCAGGAAACCCCTGGGGAATCCCAGACAGCTGCCAATGACCTGAAGCGCACCAACTCCGAGGCCTTCGGGGACTGCCAGACCTGCCCGATAGGGACGATCCGCTTGCCGTAGGGCAGATTGGCCATATATGTGTGTGACATGACTTTGTCTACGCCTCCGCCGATATCTCTCCAATAGGCCTGAGGTTGGTTGTACTGAACGCCACCTGGGCCAAAGACGACGGAATAAGGGAAGTTGAGGTGGTAGTCCACATAAGGAAAACCTGCGAGCGAGATGGGGTAACTCGCGCCGACTGCCTTACGAATTGCGGTGATGTATTGCAACGCTTGGCTGTAGCGACCTTGGTACTCGGTTTCAGCGTCAATCGCAAGACAGTCCGCGCCCATCTTGATTGATCGAATTGTCTGGGCCGCTTCTGCAGCTGGCTTCTTGCCATACACATATGGCCAAGCGCATACCTGGAGTCCGCCGGCATGCAGCTGAGAAATTAGTGCGGGTGTGAATTGGCTCCAGTTGTGATCTCCGTCCCCAGATTTGATGAAGACAGTGCTGATGTCGTGAGCTTTGGCCTTGGCGATAATTGCCGCCACATTTCCACGCTCGGTATTCCACAACTCCCAGATCCACATGCCGTTGCCATCGAAGGCTGAGCCGGTGGGTGTTGGAGGAGCAGGTTCGCCAGCCGCCGATGAAGGGTGAAGAAAGCCAAAAGGCGCAGACCAAAACGTCCCTTTGGCTTTGAACCTCATGGAGCCAGGCTTGGCATTTTCGGGAACCTTGACGAGCAATCTGTTCCCACGCAGCCTTTTCGCCACAACATTGCCGGCTCCCCTAAAGCGCACGATCGGGGAGCTGGGGACAGCATTTGCCTTGATGAGGAGCCATCCTCCTGAGGGAGGGGAGAGTGTCTTTGCGCAACTGCTCACAGGCCAACACTTGACGTATTCCACAACCGGGCGCTGGGCTGCAGAAACTGAGGCTGGTAGGGCGAGGGCGGCAACGGTTAAAAGGGGCAAGAAGCTCGCGGACTGGGTCAGTGGTGCTGCTCTCATAGGCCTCACTTTCGAGGTTAGGGCAGGTTCGTCCTGCCGGCGCTGGATAGCCACAGATGCAAGAAATCTCGCCAGTCGCTAGCTTCGGGGCATGGAAGCAAGCAAGCCCGAACCAGAAGACGACCTCAAGTGTGGCCCTTGCTCGGGGACAGGAGCTGTGTTCAGCAACGCGGGCGGAGAGCAGCACAAAGTCATTTGCCCTTGGTGTGAGGGCTCGGGAGAGCGGATCGCCGAGCACGATGCCCAAGAGGCTGGCGAGCGACTTCGGGAGCAACCTCCAAAGGGGGAGTAGTTCCAGGCCTCAAACCCTAAGCGGGTGTGTGGCCAACCGCGCTGTTCCTTGCTCCTCTTCTCGCTGCTGCGAGTGTGATTGATCTTCGGACACATCGCATACCTAACTGGCTCAACCTCATCGGCTCCCTAGTCGCATGTTCATTGCTCGCAACCAACGGCTGGCGAGGCGCCTGTGAGGCCTTCGCATGGGCATTGGTGCTGTTTCTGGCGCTGGGCTCCCTTTCCATATGGAGGCCGGACGGTTTCGGAATGGGCGATGCAAAGTTAGCGGCAGTACTTGCCCTGTTCTTGGGGCATTCGGCCCTTACAGCTCTGGTGGTTGCCAGTGTCGCTGCTCTGACCCTTGGGGCAATCGGGCGTCTGCCGCTTGATAGAGGCATCGCCTTCGCGCCATTCCTCGCTGCAGGAGCTTTGGCGAGCCTCGCTCTCGGGTGAGCGACGCGTAGAGTCTCTCCTATGACACTTCGTCTCATCACAGCTGGGGAGAGCCATGGCCCTGGCCTTACCTGCATTGTTGAAGGTGTACCTGCTGGTCTCGAGCTCAACCGTGAGGCTATTGACCGTGATCTGGCTCGCCGTCAACTTGGGCACGGTCGGGGCGGACGGATGAAGATCGAGACTGACAAAGCTGACGTTACCGCTGGAGTCCGCCACGGCAAGACTCTCGGAGGGCCCATCTGCCTCGATGTCATCAACGCTGATTTCGAGAACTGGTTTGACAGGATGAATCCTTGGCCCGTGGAGGCTGAGATTGACGAGGTTCATCTGCCGCGCCCGGGCCACGCCGACCTTCCGGGCGCATGGAAGTACGGGTTCACTGATGTTCGAAATGTTCTGGAGCGAGCCAGCGCTCGTGAGACCGCGGCCCGCGTTGCCGGCGGAGCGGTCGCAAAGGCAATTCTCGCCGCGGTTGGAGTTGAAGTTCGATCCCACGTCGTTCAGATCGGGTCTGTCACAGCGCCTGAGCCCGAGACGCTGACCGTCGCCGACTTTGATTCTGTTGATGAATCCCCCGTCAGGTGTCTTGATGCTGACGCATCCGCAGCGATGGTTGAAGAAATCAACGTGCTTCGCAAGAAGAACGAATCAATTGGTGGAACATTTGAGGTGCGCGTTTTCGGACTGATTCCGGGCCTCGGCTCGCACGTGTCATGGGAGGACAGGCTGGATGGTCGACTGGCGCAGGCTGTCATGTCAATCCAAGCGATCAAGGGCGTCGGAATTGGCGAAGGCTTCGACTTGGCCGGCAAGCCTGGCAGTGAGGCCCACGATGAGATCTTCCACTCGCCTGAGAGGGGATGGTTCCGCACAACCAACCGTGCCGGCGGCCTTGAAGGTGGAATGACCAACGGCGAGGATCTTGTCGTTCGCGCCGCGATGAAGCCGCTTCCCACTCTCACTAAGCCACTCCAGTCTGTGGACATTTCGACACTGGAGCCGTCAGAGGCACTTCGCGAACGCACTGACAGCTGCACGGTTCCTGCAGCAGGGGTCGTGGCAGAGTCGATGGTTGCCTTCGCTCTCGCAAATGCTTACACCGAGAAGTTCGGCGGGGACCAGATTGATGACCTCCGCTCATCGGTTGATGCCTACGCGGAGCGGATCGGGTGGCGACGGGACCGATAAGTGGACTTGCCGGCAGGGCGCTTGTCCTTGTCGGCTTCATGGGTTCAGGCAAGAGCACCGCAGCGCGGGGCTTGGATCCTGCTGCGCTTGATGCCGACACGCTGATTGAGGCTGAGGCAGGTGCGTCAATTGACTCGATCTTTTCGCGTGATGGCGAGGAGGCCTTCCGGGCCCTTGAGGAGCGAGTGTCTCTGAACGCACTGGAGCGGGCCGCGAAAGGGGAAGGCGGGGGAGTTCTGTCACTTGGAGGTGGTGCGCTCCAATCTGGGCGACTGCGTGAGGCTCTTAAAGCGCACACGGTGGTTCTTCTTGACTCGGACGCGGACACGGTCTGGAAACGAGTTCATCGTTCGCGCAGGCCTCTCGCCCAAGACCGGGCTGTGTTTGAGGAGCTTCACCGGTCTCGAGAGTCGGTCTACCTAGATGCTGCCGATGCGATTGTGCCTGCGGTCCGCAGAGACTCGCTCAAGGCAGCGATCCCCGCGATTCGTAACTTGGCCTCGCTTCCAAAGGGGACACGGCTCCTGTGGGCGGAGGCTGATTCCGGCAACTACCCGGTTTGGATCGGGCACGACCTGTCCGGTCGGTTCCCATTTCCAGGCGGAAAGCGGCTGGCTGTCATCAGCGACTCGAATGTTTCCGCCCTCTTTGGCGATGCTGTTCCAAGCCCCATAGCGCGATTGGTCATGCAGGCTGGCGAGGAGCACAAGACTCTTGCAACCTGCGAGCGGCTTTGGGCTGAGCTCGCCACGGCAGGGCTGTCGCGCGATGACGCGGTCGTGGCTTTGGGCGGCGGAGTTGTGGGGGATGTTGCCGGGTTCGTGGCAGCCACCTACCAGCGAGGAGTTCCTGTTATTCAGATGCCAACCACTCTGGTTGCTCAAGTGGACTCGGCTTACGGGGGCAAGACAGGCGTGGACATTCCGGCGGCAAAAAACTATGTCGGGGCTTACCACCAGCCGCGTTCCGTCATGGTGGATGTAGCGACTCTCACTACCTTGCCCGCGGCGGAATTTGCTGCGGGAATGGCAGAGGTCATCAAGACAGCTTTGATAGCCGGCGGCTCCCTCTGGGATCGGGTCAGAGGTGGGGCGCCAGTTGACTCTCGAATGGTTCTTGAGTGTGCTCGGACTAAGTTGACTGTCGTTAGGGAGGACGAACGTGATGGTGGTCGCCGGCAAGTCCTGAACCTCGGACACACAATCGGGCATGCAATCGAGACGACTACCGGCTACTCCCAGTTTCGACATGGAGAGGCGGTTGCGATCGGACTCCTTGCAGCCCTCAGACTGTCTGAGCAGGATGAACTCCGGACTGAGGTTTTGGACTTGCTTCACAACGCTGGACTTCCGGGTGCGGCTGTTGGCGTGAATCCAGATGAGGTGTTCTCAGCCCTGAGTGCCGACAAGAAGAAACGCGGGGACGGCTCAATACCCTTCGTTCTCTGTAATGCCCCCGGCGATGTCACGCATGGCAATGTGTTGAGTGAGGCCGAGGTTCGTTCAGCCATTCAGGAGGTTTGTTCGTGAGTGCTCACAATCGAATTGAGGTAATGCACGGCGTCAACCTTGATCAGCTTGGACGTCGACCAAGTGAGCACTATGGTGACCTCACACTGGATCAGCTTGAGCAACAGATCGAGAGTTGGGCGCAGGAGCTGGGACTCAGTGTTCGCTTCTTTCGGACAAACCACGAGGGCGCTTTCGTAGAGCACCTTCACGGGCTGGTTGATTTCGCAGATGGAGTGATTCTCAATCCGGGGGCATGGACCCATTACTCCTGGGCGATCCGCGATGCAGCTGAGTCGGCTGGCGTTCCGATCGCTGAGGTTCACCTCTCAGATGTCGACAGTCGTGAGGAGTGGCGGCAACTCAGTGTGCTTGACGGCCTCACATCCCTGCGGGTCGCTGGCAAGGGGCCTGACGGCTACAAGGAGGCCCTCGCGTTTCTGGCTGAGGCCATTTCGTGAGCTTCTCCTCCCGAGCGTCCACGCTCGTTTCGTCAGTCATTGATTCAGGCGCTGAGGCTGGGGTCGTAACGTCGCTTCACGATCTCCGCTGGTTAACAGGCTTCAGCGGCTCCAACGGTTGTGCTGTCGTGACTCGCAAAGGAGTCACATTCATTACGGATTTCCGGTACACGGAGCAAGCGGCGTTCGAG